>NZ_JBIVMI010000031.1:0-30913 GCF_044753005.1 Kitasatospora sp. NPDC088548 | reverse complement strand
GGCGGGGGGCGCCGGGCCCTACCCCCCCCCCCCCCCCGGCCCCGCCGGGGCCCGCGGCCGCGGGGTCCCCGGGGGGGGGGGGGGGGGGTTTGCCCCCCCCCCCCCCCCCCGGCCCCGGCCGTTCGTCGCCGGAAGCGGTGCTCAGCCGCGGCGGTGGCGCCCGCCACCGGCCTGCACGGTGTCCTCGTCGGCGGCCTCGACGGCGCCGCCCGCCTTCTTCTTCCTGCGTTCCCGTACGACCTCCACCAGGATCGGCGAGATCGAGAGCAGCACGATCAGCAGCACCGCGGGAATCAGGTACTTGTCGATCACCGGGGCCAGCGCGTCACCGAAGAAGTAGCCGATCATCAGCATCGACTCGGTCCACAGCACGCCACCGATCACGTTCCACAGGAAGAACGTGCGGGCCGGCATCTCCAGGGTGCCCGCGACCGGGTTGAGGAAGGTCCGGACGATCGGCATGAAGCGGGCCAGCACCACGGCCTTGCCGGGTCCGAACTTGTTGAAGTACTCCTCCGCCTTCAGCACGTACTCGCGGCGGAAGATCTTCGATTCGGGCTTGTCGAACATCTTCGGTCCGACCTTCACCCCGATCTGGTGCCCGAGCTGGGCGCCGGCGATCGCGGCGAGCGGGGCCCCGATGGCCAGCGCCGTGATCGACAGCCGGGCCCCGTCCCCGAGCACCGACGAGGCGGCACTGGAGGCGGCCACGCCTGCGATGATCAGCAATGAGTCACCCGGGAAGAAGAACCCGACCAGCAGGCCGGTCTCCGCGAAGATGATCGCGATCAGCCCGATGGCGCCGACGGACGAGATCAGTGATTTGGCGTCGAGGAGGTTGACGGCCAGCTGGTTGTAGTCCACGGCCGCAGGATAGCGGTCCCGGATAAACACGGGCATCGGCCCACAGGTCGAGGCGGCCACATCCTCCGGTCGCACGCGAGGAGCGGCCCCGCGGGCGCCGCCGTCCCGACTGGCGGGCCGCATGGTGAACCCGGAGCACGAGTCTGGGAAGATGGCACAGGCGTCCGGACCGCGGTCGCAAACACCCTCATTGTCGTGCCGCGGCGGTCACCTCGAACCTTGGTACAGGCGAGCCGCCCCGCAGAGCCGCGCGTCGGCGCCGGTACCCCGGAGTCGTAACGAAGGCGTACACAGCGTCGGACAGCACCGTCCGTACGCCGCAACCCGACAGGAGCGGATTCGCATGCCCATCGCAACTCCCGAGGTCTACAACGAGATGCTCGACCGGGCCAAGGCGGGCAAGTTCGCCTACCCGGCCATCAACGTGACCTCGTCGCAGACCCTGCACGCCGCGCTGCGCGGCTTCGCCGAGGCCGAGAGCGACGGCATCATCCAGATCTCGACCGGTGGTGCGGAGTTCCTGGGCGGCCAGCACAACAAGGACATGGTGACCGGCGCCGTCGCGCTCGCCGAGTTCGCGCACGTGGTCGCCGCCAAGTACGACGTGACCGTCGCGCTGCACACCGACCACTGCCCGAAGGACAAGCTGGACGGCTACGTCCGCCCGCTGCTGGCGATCTCCGCGGAGCGCGTGGCCAAGGGCCTGAACCCGCTGTTCCAGTCGCACATGTGGGACGGCTCCGCCGAGACCCTGAACGACAACCTGGCCATCGCCGAGGAGCTGCTGGCCAAGGCCGTCGCCGCCAAGATCATCCTTGAGGTCGAGATCACCCCGACCGGCGGCGAGGAGGACGGTGTCACGCACGAGATCAACGACGAGCTGTACACCACCGTCAACGACGCCGTCCGCACCGCCGAGGCCCTGGGCCTGGGCGAGCGCGGCCGTTACCTGCTGGCCGCCTCGTTCGGCAACGTGCACGGCGTCTACAAGCCGGGCAACGTCGTCCTGAAGCCGGAGCTGCTGCGCGAGCTGCAGGACGCGATCGGCGCCCAGTACGGCAAGAAGGACCCGTTCGACTTCGTCTTCCACGGCGGCTCGGGCTCCTCCGCCGAGGAGATCGCCGTCGCGCTGGAGAACGGCGTCGTGAAGATGAACCTCGACACCGACACCCAGTACGCCTTCACCCGCCCGGTCGCGGACCACATGTTCCGCAACTACGACGGTGTGCTGAAGGTCGACGGCGAGGTCGGCAAGAAGAACACCTACGACCCGCGCACCTGGGGCAAGCTCGCCGAGGCGGGCATGGCCGCCCGGGTGCTGGAGGCCGCCCAGCAGCTGCGCTCGGCCGGCAACCGCCTGAAGTAAGTCCCCGCCGAGGCAGGGTCCTTCCCTCGTGCCCCCCAGTGGTTCACTGGGGGGCATGAGCACACACCAGAACCTTCTCGGGGGTCCGCCCCCGACGCACCTGCCCGCCGAGCCCGCTCCGCTGGAGCTGCTGGCCGGCGGTGCCTCCCCGGCCGAGGTCGCGGCGAAGTACCCGACCTCCTCGCTGGTCTGGGCCCAGCTCGCCGACGACGCCTTCGCCGCCGGCCGCACCGTCGAGTCCTACGCGTACGCCCGTACCGGTTACCACCGCGGGCTGGACGCGCTGCGGCGGGCCGGCTGGAAGGGCCACGGTCCGGTGCCGTGGGAGCACGAGCCGAACCGCGGCTTCCTGCGGGCGCTGCACGCGCTCGGCCGGGCCGCCGCCTCGATCGAGGAGAAGGAGGAGGCGGAGCGCTGCGCGCAGTTCCTCCGGGACAGCTCGCCGACCGCCGCCGCCACCCTCGGCTGACCGCTCCCCGACGCACCGCACCCGTCGGCACCGCCCCTGTCGCCCGCCCGGCGGCAGGGGCGGTTCTGTTGCCAGATCTGCATACTCGGTATGTGGACATTCGGCAATCCGGCGTGCCAGGGTGAGGCCATCAGGGGGGCGCGCACGGCAGTTCGGGGCGGCCCCGCCCGCCCGACAGAAAGCCTCCACGTGCCCGTAGTTCGACCCGCTCAGCGCAGCAGCCGCACCCAGCCGGGCGGCGGCCGCCGAAACCGCCGGCGGCGTCACCGGCTCGGCCCGGGGATGACCGCCGCCCTGCTCGCGGCCGTGACCGTGCTCGGCGGCACGCTGTACGCGCTGAACCGCCCCGACGCCCTGCCCGGCGCCGGTCCGACCGCCCAGGGCCGGGTCGCCCCGCCCGCCGACAGCACCCCGGCAACCACCGCCCCCGAGCCAGCCAAGAGCCCGGACACCGCCCCGCCGCCGGCGGCGCCCGCCACGACACCCGCACCGACGCCGGCCCTGACCCAGGCCGCGACGCCGACCCCGGAACGGAACACCCCGGACCCCGGACCCGCCAAGGGCGCGGGCACCTTCACCGTCGCCACCGGCTCCGCCGCGCCGGTCGGCGCCGGCAACATCCGCCGCTACCGGGTGGAGGTCGAGGACGGCATCGGGATCGACCCGGCGGCCGCGGCCGCGCAGATCCAGGGCATCCTCGCCGACAAGCGCGGCTGGACCAACGACCGCAAGAACGGCTTCCAGCTGGTGGCCGGCGGCTCGTACGACTTCACGGTGAAGATCGGCTCGCCGGCCGCCGTGGACCGGATCTGCGGCCAGGCCGGTCTGGACACCCACGGCGAGGTGAACTGCGCCGTCGGCAACCAGGTGATGGTCAACGTCAAGCGCTGGAACACCGGTTCACCGCAGTTCAGCGGCCCGATCGACGAGTACCGGGCACTGATCGTCAACCACGAGGTCGGCCACCGGATCGGCCACGGGCACGAGACCTGCCCCGGCAAGGGCAGGCCCGCCCCCGCGATGATGCAGCAGATCTACGGCCTCAAGGGCTGCGAGTCCAACGCCTGGCCGTACTCGGCCGAGGGCTCCTACCTGGGCGGCCCGTCGGTGCCCTGAACCGGGCACCGACGGAACGGCTCTGAGCCGCCCTCACCGGCTCCCCCTCCCCGGAACACGCCCTGACCGGCGAGCCGCCGTCCCGGGCCGCCGCACTCCCGGGAGCCGGGCCCGGATCAGCCGAGCACCGGCAGGTACGCCCGCAGGTCGCTGCGCTCACCGCTCGCCGACACCGTGTCGGCGTCCACCGCGGACGCCCAGTCGGTCCGCCCGGTGGCCAGCCGGATCCAGGTGAACGGGTCGGTCTCGACCACGTTCGGCGGGGTGCCGCGGGTGTGCCGGGGGCCCTCGACGGCCTGCACCACGGCGTACGGCGGGATCCGCAGCTCGACGGCGCCACCGGGGGCCCGGTCGGCGAAGGCGTCGGCCAGCAGCCGGGTGACGGCGGCGACGGCCTGGCGGTCGTGCGGGAAGGCGGCGAGGCCGAGCACGGCGGCCAGGTCGTCGGCGTGCACGACCGCCTCGACCAGCCGGGTCACCAGCAGGTCGGAGAGCAGCATCGAGCCCAGCCGGATCTCGAACCGCCGCTCGGGGTCGGCGGCCTCGTTCCTGGCGAGGGTGGCGATCAGACCGCTCGCGGCCCGCTGGAAGGCCGCCGACACCGAGGCCGGGTCGCCGCCGAACTCGCCCGCGGCCTTCTCCCGGGCCTGCTCGTCGAGGAGCGGTGCCACCGTGCCGACCCCGGCCACCCAGCGCAGCAGGTCCAGCGGGGGGCGGCCCTCCAGCGGATCGTCGAAGTGGGCGGGGACCCAGTCGAGCTGGACGGCGGTGTGCGCGATCAGCTCGCGCACCGTCCACTCCCCCAGCCGGGTGGGCCGGGCGAGCAGTTCCACGGCGTCCGGGCGGGCGCAGAGCCCGTGCACGGCGTCACGCAGCGCGGCGGTCTGCGCCACCAGCGCGGCGCGCACCTTCTGCGGCTGGTACGTACGGGACTTGGGAGGCATGCCCCGCAGCGTACGCCGGGGGGCGGTCCACCCGGCTGAGTGGACCGCCCCCCGGTACGACCGCGATCAGGCGAGCAGAGCCTCGATGACGCCGGTGTGGGCGTCCTTCAGCTCGGCCAGCGAGACGGTGAACTGGCCCTGGACGTCCAGGACATCGCCGTCCACCACACCGATCCGGGTGGCCGGCAGGCCACGCGCGGTGCACATGTCGTTGAACCGGAGCTCCTCGCTGCGCGGCACCGCGACGATCGCGCGGCCCGCCGACTCGGAGAACAGGAACACGAACGGGTCCTGGCCCTCGGGCACGATGATCCGCGCGCCGTGGCCGCCCTTGAGGCAGCTCTCCACCAGCGCCTGGCCGAGACCGCCGTCGGAGAGGTCGTGCGCGGCGTCGATCATGCCGTCGCGCGAGGCGGCGATCAGGATGTCGCCGAGCAGCCGCTCGCGCTCCAGGTCGATCTTGGGCGGCAGACCGCCGAGGTGGTCGTGGACCACCTGCGACCAGGCCGAGCCGCCCAGCTCGTCCGCGGTGTCGCCGAGCAGGTAGAGCAGCTGCCCCTCCTCCGCGAAACCGATCGGGGTCCGGCGCGTCACGTCGTCGATCACGCCGAGCACCGCGACCACCGGGGTCGGGTGGATGGCGGTCTCGCCGGTCTGGTTGTAGAGCGAGACGTTGCCGCCGGTGACCGGGGTGCCGAGCACCAGGCAGGCGTCGGCCAGACCGCGGGTGGCCTCGGCGAACTGCCACATCACGTCCGGGTCCTCGGGGGAGCCGAAGTTGAGGCAGTCGGAGACGGCGAGCGGCTTGGCACCGCCGGCCGCGACGTTGCGGTACGCCTCGGCGAGGGCCAGCTGGGCACCGGTGTACGGGTCCAGCTTGGTGTAGCGGCCGTTGCCGTCGGTGGCGACCGAGACGCCGAGGTTGGTCTCCTCGTCGATCCGGATCATGCCGGAGTCCTCGGGCACCGAGAGCACGGTGTTGCCGAGCACGTAGCGGTCGTACTGGTCGGTGATCCAGGACTTGGAGGCCTGGTTCGGCGAGGAGGCGACCTTCAGCAGGTCGGCCTTCAGGCCCTCACCGGTGGTCGGCCGGGCGAGGCGCTCGCCGGTCGGGGCGTCGGCCTGCAGCGCGTCCTGCCAGTCGGGGCGGGCGTACGGGCGCTGGTAGGTCGGACCCTCGTGGGCGACGGTGCGCGGCGGCACGTCGACCACCAGCTCGCCGTGCCAGAAGATCTCCAGGCGCTCGCCGTCGGTCACCTCACCGATGACGGTGGCGATGACGTCCCACTTCTCGCAGATCTCCAGGAAGCGGGCGACCTTGTCGGGCTCGACGATCGCGCACATGCGCTCCTGCGACTCGCTCATGAGGATCTCCTCGGGCGAGAGCGTGTGGTCGCGCAGCGGTACGGTGTCCAGCTCGATCCGCATCCCGCCGGAGCCGGCCGAGGCCAGCTCGCTGGTGGCGCAGGACAGGCCCGCGCCGCCGAGGTCCTGGATGCCCTTGACGAGCTTCTCGCCGAAGATCTCCAGGGTGCACTCGATGAGGAGCTTCTCCTGGAACGGGTCGCCGACCTGGACGGCGGGGCGCTTGGCCGGGCCGGTGGCGTCGAAGGTCTCGGAGGCGAGCACCGAGACACCGCCGATGCCGTCGCCGCCGGTGCGGGCGCCGTACAGGATGACCTTGTTGCCGGCGCCGGAGGCCTGCGCGAGGTGGATGTCCTCGTGCTTCATGACGCCCACGCACAGGGCGTTGACCAGCGGGTTGCCCTGGTAGCAGGAGTCGAAGACGACCTCGCCGCCGATGTTCGGCAGACCCAGGCAGTTGCCGTAGCCGCCGATGCCCGCGACGATCCCGGGCAGCACGCGCCGGGTGTCCGGGTGGTCGGCCGCGCCGAACCGCAGCGGGTCCATCACGGCGACCGGGCGGGCGCCCATCGCCAGGATGTCGCGGACGATGCCGCCGATGCCGGTGGCCGCGCCCTGGTAGGGCTCGATGTACGACGGGTGGTTGTGCGACTCCACCTTGAAGGTGACCGCGTAGCCCTGGCCGACGTCGACCACACCGGCGTTCTCGCCGATGCCGACGAGCATCGCGTCCGAATCCGGCTTCTTCTCGCCGAACTGCTTCAGGTGGACCTTGGAGCTCTTGTACGAACAGTGCTCCGACCACATGACCGAGTACATCGCGAGTTCGGCGCCGGTCGGGCGCCGGTCGAGAATCTCCCGGATGCGTGCGTACTCGTCCTTCTTGAGGCCGAGTTCGGCCCACGGCTGGGCCGCGTCCGGGGTCTGCTCGGCGTTCTTGACGGTGTCGAGGCTCATCAGGCGTTCACCAGCTGCTTCAGGACGGAAGTGAAGAAGCCCAGGCCCTCGGTGGTCGGACCGGTGAGCGGCTCCACGGCGTGCTCCGGGTGCGGCATCAGGCCGACGACATTGCCGGCGGCGTTGGTGATGCCGGCGATGTCGCGGTACGAACCGTTCGGGTTGACGTCCAGGTATCGGGCGACCACCCGGCCCTCCGCCTCCAGGGCGTCCAGGACGTGCGCGTCGGCGACGAACCGGCCCTCGCCGTTCTTCAGCGGGACGACGATTTCCTGGCCGGCCGAGTAATCCCCGGTCCAGGCGGTGGCGGCGTTCTCGATCCGCAGCTTCTGGTCGCGGCAGATGAAGTGCAGCGAGTCGTTGCGGGTGAGCGCTCCGGGCAGCAGGTGCGATTCGCAGAGCACCTGGAAGCCGTTGCAGATACCGAGAACCGGCATTCCCAGCTTCGCCTGCTCGATGATGGTGTCCATGACCGGCGAGAAGCGGGAGATGGCACCACAGCGCAGATAGTCGCCGTAACTGAATCCGCCCGGCAGGACGACCGCGTCGACCTGGTGGAGATCCTTGTCACGGTGCCAGAGCGCGACCGGCTCGGCGCCGGCCAGGCGGACCGCGCGCTGCGCGTCGCGGTCGTCGAGGGAGCCGGGGAAAGTGACGACGCCGACGCGGGTGGTCACTTGCCCTCCTCCTCGACGCGGACGGTGAAGTCCTCGATCACGGTGTTGGCGAGAAAGGTCTCGGCGGCTTCGCGGATACGGGCGAGCACGGCGTCGTCGACCGGGCCCTCCAGCTCCAGCTCGAAGCGCTTGCCCTGGCGGACGTCGGCGATCCCGGCGAAACCGAGACGGGGCAGTGCGCGCTGCACCGCCTGTCCCTGGGGGTCGAGAATCTCCGGCTTGAGCATGACGTCGACTACGACGCGTGCCACTGGCACTCCCGGTGGTGTCTTCGTGAGGCGGGGGAACTCCAGACTACCGGGGGTTTCGGGCGGGATTGCTGGCCGGGGAGCGCGACGCGCGTAGACCCGAGACCCTTACGGCACAAGGGTTCCGGGCCCCCGGACCGCCCCGGAGCCGCCCCATTTCACCGGATTCGACAGCCCGAACGACAACGGCCGAAGAACACCCGAATACCGGCACTCCGGGACAGATCGGCCAGCCGTGCGCACCGGTATCCGGTAGTCGGGCGAAGACACGTGAATATACGGAAAAGAAAGCCGGACTCTTCGATTTCGACCCGCTTCGGGTGCAGAATAGGGCCACCTGCCGCGGCAAGTGCTGCGTATCCGGCGTGCCATCAGGGCTGCCCGTATGCGCTTGCGCGAGTGGTGCACATCAGGCCACAGGAGCGCACCCCCGTGCCCTTCGGCCGAATTGCCCGAGAGGATTGACACCCATGGCTCAGCGTGTAGTCGTCACGCTCTCCGACGACCTGGACGGCGGCGCCGCCGCGGAAACCGTCCACTTCGGCGTCGACGGGAAGTCGTACGAGATCGACCTGTCTCTGGACAACGCGGAAAAGCTGCGGGAGGCCCTCGCTCCGTTCGTCGCGGCCGGCCGGCGCCAGAGCCGTACCGGAAAGTCCTTCCGCCGCACCGCGCTCACCCCGGACCCGGCCGCCGTGCGCGCCTGGGCCCAGTCGCGCGGCATGGAGCTGCCCGCCCGGGGCCGCATCCCCAAGCACGTGTACGAGGCGTTCGCCGAGGCGAACTGACCCCGCCGGGACCAGGTCGCTCCACCCGCCCGAAAGGGTGGGGCGACCACCCCGATCGATGAGGTAGAGTATTCCTCGTCGCCCCAACGGAGAGATCCAAAGAGGCGGCCGGTGCCACCAGGCACCGTGCGGACGTGGCTCAGTTGGTAGAGCATCACCTTGCCAAGGTGAGGGTCGCGAGTTCGAATCTCGTCGTCCGCTCGCAGTGCGCGAGCACAGCACAACTCAATAGTTTCACCATGCGGACGTGGCTCAGTTGGTAGAGCATCACCTTGCCAAGGTGAGGGTCGCGAGTTCGAATCTCGTCGTCCGCTCCAGTACGAAGGGCTCCCTCGGTCGAGGGGGCCCTTCGGCATTCCCCGGCCCTTCCGCCCGCACGGAGCCCTGAAGCGGGCCGCGGCCCCCTGAAGCGAAGCGGACCCATGACATTTGTCATCGCCGGCCCGTGGATCCGCACCCCGTTCTCATGATGACGCGCACTGCCCGCGGCGCCCGGGCGGCGGAAAGCTTGAGGCATGGAAACGAGCCAGCGCCTCCACTCGACCGACCGCGTGATCGAGGTCACCGACCTCCACCGCCGCTACGGCCCCGCCGGTGCCACCGGCTACCACGCGGTGCGCGGCGTCGACCTGGCCGTCGGCCGCGGCGAGCTGTTCGCGCTGCTCGGCACCAACGGAGCCGGCAAGACCTCCACCATGGAGCTGATCGAGGGCCTCGCCGCCCCCAGCGGCGGCCAGGTCCGGGTCCTCGGCCACGACCCGTACCGCGAGCGTGCCGCCGTCCGCCCCCGGATCGGCATCATGCTCCAGGAGGGCGGCTTCCCCGGCGACCTCACCGTCGCCGAGACCGGCCGCAGCTGGTCCGGGATGACCAGCGGCGCCCGCCCGCTCGACGAGGCCCTGGAGCTGGTCGGCCTCATCGGCCGCCGCGACGTCCGGGTCAAGCAGCTCTCCGGCGGCGAGCGCCGCCGGCTCGACCTCGCGATGGCCCTGCTCGGCCGCCCCGAGGTGCTCTTCCTGGACGAGCCCAGCACCGGCCTCGACCCGGAGGCCCGCGCCGCCGTCTGGCGCCTGGTGCGCGAGCTGCGCGCCCAGGGCACCACGGTGCTGCTCACCACGCACTACCTGGAGGAGGCCGAGGAGCTGGCCGACCGGCTGGCGATCATGCACGGCGGCCAGGTCGTCACCGCCGGCACGGTGGCCGAGGTGATCGCCGGCCGGCCCTCCCGGATCACCTTCGAGCTGCCGGAGTTCGCCGGGACCTCGCTCCCCACCCTGCCCGGCGCCGAGATCACCGCCGACGGCCGCAGGTTCACCGTGCAGACCCCGAGCCTCCAGGCCACCCTCACCGACCTGCTCGGCTGGGCCAACCACCACCGGGTCGTGCTCGGCGCCCTGGACGCCCGCAGTGCCTCGCTGGAAGAGGCCTTCCTCGCCATCGCCTCCGAGGCCGCCCACCAGCCCCCGGCCGACACCCCCGCCGCTCCCACCGCCCGCCGCCGCCTGATCGGACTCGCCCGATGACCACCGCCACCGCCGCCTCCGCCGTCACCGCCGCCGGCCCGCAGAGCACCGCCGTCCGCCGGCTGCTGGCCCTCGGCCGCGCCGAGGCCACCCTGCTGCTGCGCAACCGGACCGCGCTGTTCACCGCCCTGCTGCTGCCGCTGCTGCTGGTCGCCGGACTGCACAGCCTCCTCACCCGGCAGGCCGAGTCCAACCCCGGCCTCGACGTCGACTCCGCCCTGGTCAACGGCACCGTCGGGATGGTCCTGGCCTTCGTCGTCTACTACAACCTGACCGGCGCGTACGTCGCCCGCCGCGGTGAGCTGGTACTCAAGCGGCTGCGCACCGGCGAGGCCCGGGACATCGAGATCCTGGCCGGCACCGCGGTGCCCTCGGTCGCCCTCGCCCTGATGATGTGCACCGTGGTCGGCGTCGTCGGCGCCTCCGCCCTGAAGCTCAGCGCCCCGGTGAACCCGCTGCTCATGCTCGCCGGGCTGGTCCTGGTGATCGGCACCCTGATGGCCCTGGCCGCCGTCTCCAGCGCCTTCACCAGGACCGTCGAGAGCGCCGGCATCACCACCATGCCGATCCTGCTGCTCAGCCAGTTCGGCTCCGGCCTGCTCATCCCGCTGGAGGTCATGCCCGACCGGATGGCCGACATCTGCCGGCTGCTGCCCACCACGCCGGCCTTCCAGCTGATCCGCCTCGGCTGGTTCGGCACCGACGGCTCCGCCGCCGCCACCGGCTTCGCCGGCACCTGGGCCACCGCCGCCCCGCACCTGGTCACCGGCAGCATCTGGCTCGCCCTCGCCGCCTGGGGTGCCGTCCGCTACTTCCGTTGGGAGCCGCGTCGCTGACGACTACCCCGCCATTCGAAGGATTCGATCCCCGCGCCACCTCTGATATGAAGGCAGCAGCACGATCATGATCGAACGGGGAGCAGACCAGATGGACGTCCGGGCACCGGTCCGCCGATGGAAGGGCTCCGGCAAGCCCCAGCGCACCGAGCTCTACCTCCGCTGGTCGCTCTACTCGATGCCGCTGTTCCTGCTGCCGGTGATCATGCTGGCCGTCGTCTCGACCGCCGAGCAGGGCGGCTCCCCCGCCGCCGGCCGGGTCGCGCTCGTCATCGGCCTGGCCTCCACCCTGCTGACCCTGCGCGCCTACCGCACCTCGCTCGACCACTACCTGAAGCGGCCGACCGACCACCTGCGCTGGCTCGCCGTCACCGGCGCGGTCGCCGTGGCCGGCTCCTGGGCCGTGCTGCTGCTCGGTCCGGACCGCGGTGACCAGGACGGCCCGCCGTTCACCGTCACCGTGGTCGTCGCCCTGCTCGCCTCGGCCTTCGGCCCGGTCAGCGTCGGCCTGACGGTCCGCCAGGCCTGCCGCGCCGGACTCGGCGCGCTGCTCCTGGTCGCCCCCGCCCTGCTGCTCGCCGGGATCAACCGCCCGACCACCGCCGGCGTGCTGGTCGGTGCCCTCATCGGGATGGCCTTCATCGGCTCCAGCTGCCGCAGCTTCGCCTGGCTGCAGTCGGTGGTCTGGGAGCTGGACGCCGCCCGCGAGGCCCAGGCCCGGCTGGCCGTCGCCGAGGAGCGGCTGCGGTTCTCCCGCGACCTGCACGACGTGATGGGCCGCAACCTCACCACCATCGCGCTGAAGAGCGAACTCGCCGTCCAGCTGGCCCGGCGCGGCCGCCCGGAGGCCGCCGACCAGATGACCGAGGTGCAGCGGATCGCCCAGGAGTCCCAGCGCGAGGTCCGGGACGTGGTCCGCGGCTACCGCACGGCGGACCTGCACGCCGAGGCGATCGGCGCCCGGGCCGTGCTCCGCGCCGCCGACGTCGCCTGCGAGATCGACCTCGGCGCGGAGGCGGACCGGCTGCCGCTGCCGGTGCAGTCGGTGCTCGGCTGGGTGATCCGCGAGGCCACCACCAATGTGCTGCGGCACAGCGAGGCGGACCACTGCACGATCCGGCTGCGTCGCGAGGACGGCCGGGCGGTGCTGGAGCTGGAGAATGACGGGGTGCCGGCCGTGCCGCTCCCCTCCCAGGGCAGCGGCACCGGCCTGCGCGGGCTGCGCGAGCGGCTCGCCGCGCACGACGGTGAACTGGCCGTCCCGGCGACCGGACCGGGCCGCTTCCGGATGATCGCCACCGTCCCGATCTGACGCCCCGCCCGTACGGAAGAAGGCCCTCCCGATGACCGACACCGCCCCCGTCCGCATCCTGCTCGCCGACGACGAGCACCTGATCCGGGGTGCGATGGCCGCGCTGCTCTCCCTGGAGGAGGACATCACCGTGATCGCGGAGGCCGGCTCCGGCACCGAGGCCCTGGCGATGGCGAAGGCGCACCGCCCGGACGTCGCGGTGCTGGACCTGCAGATGCCCGGGCTGGACGGCATCGAGGTGGCCACCGAACTGCGCCGGGTGCTGCCGGACTGCCGCTGCATGATCGTCACCGGTCACGGCCGCCCGGGCTATCTGAAGCGGGCGCTGGAGGTCGGGGTGCGCGGCTTCCTGCCGAAGACCGTCTCGGCGGCGGACCTCGCCGGGATCATCCGCACCGTGCGGGCGGGCGGCCGGTACGTCGACCCGGAGCTGGCGGCGGACGCGATCAGTGCGGGCGAGACCCCGCTGACCCCGCGCGAGACGGACGTGCTGGAGCTGGCCGCCGACGGGACCTCGATCGCCGAGATCGCCGAACGCGCGTCGCTCTCCCAGGGGACGGTCCGCAACTACCTCTCCTCGGCGGCCACCAAGCTGGGCGCCGAGAACCGCCACGCGGCGGTGCGGATCGCCCGCGAGCACGGCTGGATCTGACCAGCGGTGCCCGCGGGCGGGCGGCGGACTACTCCCAGCCGAGGCCGGTCAGCCGCTCGTAGGCCTCGACGTACTTGGCCCGGACCCGCTCGACCACCTCGGCCGGCAGCCGCGGCGGCGGCTGCTCGCTCCTGCGGTCCCAGCCGGAGGCCGGGGAGGTCAGCCAGTCGCGGATGATCTGCTTGTCGAAGGACGGCTGCGGGTGACCGGGCTCCCACTGGTCGGCCGGCCAGAAGCGGGAGGAGTCCGGGGTGAGCACCTCGTCGCCGATCACCAGTTCGCCGTCCAGCAGGCCGAACTCGAACTTGGTGTCGGCGAGGATGATGCCGCGGTCACGCGCGATGTCCCGGGCCAGCGCGTAGATGTCGAGGGTGGTGCGGCGCAGCCGGGCGGCCAGCTCGGCACCGATCCGCCGGGCGGTCTCCTCGTAGTGGACGTTCTCGTCGTGCTCGCCGACCTCGGCCTTGAGCGCCGGGGTGTAGATCGGGCCGGGCAGTTCGGAACCGTCCTCCAGGCCCTCGGGCAGCGCGATGCCGCAGACGGTGCGGGAGGCGCGGTACTCCTCCAGGCCGGAGCCGGCCAGGTAGCCGCGGGCCACGCACTCGACCGGGACCATCTCCAGGCTGCGGCAGACCAGCGTGCGGCCCTTCCAGTCGGCGGGGGCGCCGGCCGGGACCTCGGTGGAGATCACGTGGTTGGGCACGATGCCGGCGATCCGGTCGAACCACCAGAGCGACATCTGGGTGAGGATGCGGCCCTTGTCCGGGATCTCGTTGGGCAGCACCCAGTCGTACGCCGAGGTGCGGTCGCTGGCGACCATCACCAGCTCACCGGACTCGGCGCGGTAGAGGTCGCGCACCTTGCCGGTGTGCAGGTGGACCAGGCCGGGTACCTGGACCGGCTCGGGCTTGGTGACAAATCCGCTCAAGGTCGTCTCAGTCCTCAGGGGTGGTTCGCGGGCGTGTGGGGCGCGAAAGGGGAGGTCACTGCCTCCGAGTCTTTCACGGACGGCCGGAGGGGCACCCGCGGCCCGGCGGTCAGCCGTTCTTGCCGAGGCGGTCCAGCAGGTTGGCGGTGGCCCGCTGGATCCGCTCGTCGGTGAGCCCCGGCCGGCCCAGCGCGGGCGACCAGGCGAAGGTGCCGGCGGCGAACACGTACGCGCCGCTCGGGGCCCGGTACAGCGAGGTCTCCTGGTACCGGGTGCGGCCCATGAGGTCCTGGTACGGGGAGTGCGCGAGCAGCACCCGCTCGGTGTGCTCGGGCAGCGACACCCTGGGGTAGTAGCGGTCGGCCTCCCCCGCGACCAGGCCGGGCAGCTCCTCGCCCTCCCGGACACCGGTGCCGTCCCAGAGCCAGTGCGCGGTGTGCCGGGCGACCAGCGGGACGGGCGAGGCGACCCGGCCGGAGTACTGCAGGCCGAGCAGGTGCTGCTCCGGCTCGCCCGCGTCCCGCCAGAGCGCGCTGGCGGCGCCGGACACCCCGGCGGCCGGGCTGCCGGGCTCGACCTTCTGCCGCTTGCGGCAGTTGAGCAGCCGGTTGGGCTCGCCGGACGGCGCGGCGCTCAGCTCGACCCGCCAGTACATGGTGTTGGCGGAGAGGAAGACCAGGGAGGTGCCGTCGTCGCGGGCCCGCTCGACCGTCCGGCGCATCGGCTCGGACCAGTACTCGTCGTGGCCGGGGAAGACCAGCGCGCGGTGCCGGGTCGGGTCGACCAGGCCGGCGTGCAGGTCGGTGGCGGTGGCGTAGGAGAGGTCGTAGCCGAACCGCTCGGCCCAGCGGATGAAGTCGTAGGCGTGGCCGACGTGCAGCGGCAGGCCGGCGGTGGCGTGCGGACGGTCGAAGGAGACGGTGACGGCCGCCTCGGGCTCGCCGACGAGCCGGCCCTGGCCGTCCCAGGCGTGGTAGAGGCTGGCGCCGCTGCGGCCGTCCTCGGGGAAGAGGTTGTAGGCCTGCCAGGTCACGTCCGGGACGACCAGCAGCAGCTCGGCGGCGTGCACCCGGTCGTCGAGGTCCCGGACGGTGAACGGGATGTGGCTGCGGTCCAGCATGTCGGCGGTGGTCAGGACGGCCACGTACGCGCCGGGCGGCCAGTGGGCGGGGATCTGGAGCCGCCAGGAGTGCCACCAGTGGTGGCAGGAGACGGTCCGTCCGACGACCAGCGGGGCGGGCTGGGCCAGCCCGGAGATCAGCGGGCTGGACGTCATGTGGTGGGCGCCGTCGCCGTTGTAGTGGCCGATCCGGTAGACGTCCACGGTGAACTCGCGGGGCGGGTTGACGGTGACCCGGAGGTCCACCGAACCGCCGGGGCGGACCACACCGGCCGAGGCGAAGCCCTTGATCTGCTGCACCACGTCGTTGGCGCCCCGCGGGGTGCCGACCGGCGGCTTGGGTCTGGTGCCCCCGGCGAGCGGCTGCTGCCCCGGCGCGCCCACCGAGACGTACCAGGGGACGCCGCCCTCCGCTCCCGCCAGGTACTGGTCCGGGCTGCGCAGCCAGGGCAGCGGGCCCTGGCCAAAGGGGTCGGAGACGCTGTACGCGTGCGTTCCCGACTCCCAGCGGCGGTTGAGTTCCGTCCCCACGTGCCCCTCCCGGGTGCACCTCCGCCGGTTGGCATGTGCCTCCCGGTTGTGCGTGCGGACTAATACACCACACTGTGCTGGCGCTGCGTCACCCTACGGTAGCAACTAGTGGTGATGAATCTTCGGGCCCGGCACCGAGAGGGCCTTTGGCCTGCGAAAACCTTCCGAGGCCAGGCCGCCGCAGGGGGCGCGTGGCCGGCCGCCGAGCGCCGCCCCGGAGCAGGCCGGCGTGGTCCCGGATCCGCCTCAGAGGCGGACCGGCTTCTCCAGCCGGACGTCGGCGGCGTCCAGCCAGCCGCGCAGCGGGCCGTCCTGGCCCTGTTCGACGGCCTGGGCGACCGGTCCGGCCAGGTCCGTGCGGCGCACCCCGCCGAGCATCAGCACCGGGCCGTCCAGCCAGTCCAGGCCGGGGGTGGCACCGGCGGTGTCGACGGCGGCGCAGCAGACCATCGCGGTGACGTGGTCGATCAGGAGGTCCCGCCCGGTGCGGACGGGCTCCAGCAGCGGGGCGGGGGCCGTGGTGCGGGCGAGCTGGGCGGTGAGTGCGGCGGCCAGCCGCTCGCCGTCGCCGTCGGCGAGCCGGGCCAGCAGCCGGGTGAGGGTCGGGGCACCGGGGCGGGCCTGCGGGGCGAGCCGGTCCAGGGCGGACTGCAGGGCTGCGGCGCGGATGCGCCAGCCGGCGTCCACCACCTCGGCCGGGTAGTCGGCCCACTCCAGCTCCCGCCAGGCGCCGTCGGCGGGCCGGCCGAAGAACAGCTCGGCCGCGAGCAGCGAGACCGCCTCGTCCACCGTGCCGGGCTCCTCCAGCAGGTCGCAGGCGGGGCGGTCGCCGAGCCTGCTGCCGTAGCCGTCGGCGGCCAGCCGGTCGCGCCGGGACAGCTCGGTGAGGGCGGCGACCACCCCGGCGTTGAGGTGCGCGGGGTGGCGGCCGAGCCGCCAGGCGGGCAGTGCCACCCGGGTGAGCAGCCGGTCCCAGCCTGCGTAGGCGAGGCCGACCTGCTCCTGGGCGGCGATCCGCAGGCCGTAGTCGACCGCCCTGGCCTGCTCGGAGGCCCAGGCGGCGACCGCCCGCTCCAGCTCGGCGGAGTGCGCGCGACAGGCGCCGAGCAGCCGTCGGGTGATCCGGTCGGTCAGCGCGGCCGGGCCGCGGCGGGGCGGCCGTACGGGCCCGGGAGCGGGGACTCCGCCGAGGCCGGGGGCGGTGCCGGGTCCGGCGTCCAGGCTGGCGTCCAGGCCGCGCAGGAAGCGGCGGGCGGCGGCGATCTCCGGATCGGCCGCGGCCGCGGTGCCGGCCACCACGGGCGCGAGCAGGGCGCGGAGCTCCCCGGCCCGCATCCACCAGAGGAACGGCGAGCCGATCACCAGGGCGGGGGCGGGCGGCTCGTGCCCCGGGCGGTGCGGCCGGGACCGGCCCTCGGGCCGGGGCGGCGGGACGTCCTCCAGCCAGCTGTCGCAGTCCGGGGTGAGGGCGATGGCGGAGGGCGCGGGGACCTCCAGCCGCTCGGCCAGCTCGTCGATCAGCCGGTAGAGCTCGGGCGCCTGCCTCCGGTCGAGCGGGACGACCGGGGTCTGCGGCGGGACGGCCCGGCGGTAGGCCCGCGCGGCCAGGCCGGCCACCAGCAGGGTGACGGCGGCCACCGCGCAGACCACCCAGCGGGCCGCGTCCCAGCCGGCGCCGTCCGGGGAGCCGGGCGCGCCGAGGCGGCCGGTGAGCCGGCCCGCGAACAGGACCACCGCGACGGCGGCGGGCAGTGCGGCGACGGCCAGGGCGAGACCCCGGATCCGCAGCACCGCCTGGGCGTGAGCGCGCGCGGTGTCGACAGCGGCCATACGGTGCGGCACCCCCTTCGGAGCCCTCGGGCGCCCGGCGACGGGCCCTGAGCAGGCTCGAACGATCAGTTCCGACCGGGAAGCGGTGGCGTCCGATCCCGGTAGTACATGCTGCGTGGCGCTTCTGCCATTGTTGACGCCCAGGTCCGGGCCGGTGTTCCGGATCGCCCCGGTTTCCACTCGTCCCGGTGACGCTGCCCGGTTTCCGGACGACCCACGGCCCGGCCGTGCGAAGCGCCCGGATGTGCCGGCCCGGCCGGACGCCGTCCAGCATCCCCCCGCGGGCACGGCGCTACCCGGCGGCGATCACAGCGGCCCCGGTGGTGACACCTGCGATCCAGCGCACCATAAGGCCGGGCACCCGGTTACGTCAGCCGGATGCGGGCGGTGTCACTCGATGGGCTGGATTCCGGCCGCCGAACGGTGTGGCTCCCCCCGGACCGCTCCGGCACCGTCTCCCCCGGAAACGCCGGAGGGTGCTGCGTCCATGGGGGTTGTTTCCCCTCGACGCGGCACCCTCCGGTCAGTGGACCGCCCGTTACAGCGCCGCCTTCAGCGCGATGTCGGTGCGGTGCTGGCCGCCCTTGAGGTCGATCCGGCCGACGGCCTCGTACGCCCGGTCACGGGCCTCGGCGAGGTCGGCGCCGGTGGCGGTGACGGAGAGGACCCGGCCGCCGGCGCTGAGCACCCGGCCGTCCTCGTCCGCCCTGGTGCCGGCGTGCAGCACGTACGCGGTGCCGTCGGCGGCCTCGGCCGCGGCCAGGCCCTCGATCACGTCGCCGGTGCGCGGCGCGGCCGGGTAGCCCTCGGAGGCGACGACCACGGTGACCGCGGCGCCGTCGTCCCAGCGCAGCGGCTCCAGCTGGTCCAGCGTGCCGGTGGCGGAGGCGTACAGGACGCCCGCCAGCGGGGTGCGCAGCCGGGCCAGCACGACCTGGGTCTCCGGGTCGCCGAAGCGGGCGTTGAACTCGATCACCCGGGTGCCGCGCGAGGTCAGCGCCAGGCCCGCGTAGAGCAGGCCGGAGAACTCGGTGCCCCGGCGGCGCAGCTCGTCCACGGTCGGCTGCAGGACGGTCTCCAGGACCTCCTCGACCAGGCCCTCGGGCGCCCACGGCAGCGGCGAGTAGGCCCCCATGCCGCCGGTGTTCGGGCCCTCGTCGCCGTCCAGCGCGCGCTTGAAGTCCTGCGCGGGCTGGAGCGGGACGACGGTGCTGCCGTCGGTGACGGCGAACAGCGAGACCTCGGGGCCGTCCAGGTACTCCTCGATGACCACGCGGTCACAGGAGGCGGCGTGGGCCAGCGCGGCCGCGCGGTCGGAGGTGACCACCACGCCCTTGCCGGCGGCCAGCCCGTCGTCCTTGACCACGTACGGCGCGCCGAAGGCGTCCAGCGCCTCGGCGGCCTCGGCGGGGGTGGTGCAGACGTACGAGCGGGCGGTGGGCACGCCGGCGGCGGCCATCACGTCCTTGGCGAAGGCCTTGGAGCCTTCCAGTTGGGCGGCCCGGCCGGAGGGGCCGAAGACCGGGATGCCGGCCGCGCGCACGGCGTCGGCGACGCCCGCGACCAGCGGGGCCTCCGGGCCGACGACGACGAGGCCGGCGCCGAGCCGCCGGGCGAGGTCGGTGACCTGCCCGCCGTCCAGCTGGTCGACCGGGTGGACCGTCGCCACCTGCGCGATCCCGGCGTTACCCGGGGCGCAGTGCAGCTCGGTGACGGCGGGATCTAGGGACAGAGAGCGGCACAGGGCGTGTTCGCGGGCGCCGCCGCCGATGACGAGGACCTTCACGCTTCGCAAGGGTAGTCGGTGGCCGGTTCAGGCCGCTCTCCGGTCCCGTCGGAAGCTACAGACCGGGCCCGCGCGCACGCCCCCGGCCTCGGAGGAACCTCCAGGAAACGGCCCGCGACATCCGCGCCGGGTGCCCGGGTCAGAACGGCGGGTCACCGGGGCCTCGCTCGGACGGGTGAAATCTCGCCGCCCCCCGCAACCCTCCCACCTTGGTATCCAGTGGCCGAAACCAGTAACGATCATTGGAGAAGCGCCCACATGGTCAGCCATTTGGCGGTAAGAAGTGCTGTTGGACAACCACCGGCAGCCGGTCGGTACGCGACCTCCCGGGCACCCAGACTCGCCCGTGGGCGTCGCGCGTCCAATGCGCCATCCGATGTTTCACCGCCCGCCAGGTCGATGACACGTCAGGTCGGCGCACTGTCAGACCCAGCAGTCCGCCCGCCACAGGGAGCCCCACAGGTGAGCCAGCCGGAAATGCAGCCCGAGGAGAGTGCCTGGGGCAAGGAGGTCGGTGAGGAGGACCAGCCCGTCGCGGCCGTCGCGCGCCGGGAGTCCACCCGTCGCCGGACCGATCTGAGCACCCGCCAGTTCCCGCTCGGGGACTGGGGCGAGCCCGCCGAGCGCCTGGAGGAGCTCTACCGCTGGTCCGAGGAGCGGGCGGTGGAGGCGATCGAGTGGTACCGCCGGGACCGGGTGTGGAAGCGCCGCTGGGCCCGGCTGCTGCGCTTCGGCACGGCCGGCTTCGCGGTCGGCGGCGTCACCGCCCCGCTGGTGGACCTCACCGGCTCGGTCGCCAACGCCACCAGCTGGGGCTACGTCGGCCTGGCGCTCTCCGCCGCCTGCTACGGCGCCGACCGGGTGTTCGGTCTGACCTCCGGCTGGATGCGGGACGTCAGCACCGGCCAGGCGCTGCAACGCCGTCTGGAGGCCTTCCAGTTCGACTGGGCGTCGGAGTGCGTGCGGGAGGTGCTCGGCCCGACCGAGGGCACCGCCGGCGAGGCCGCCGAGCGCTGCCTCGGGGTGCTGCGGCGGTTCTGCGAGGACGTCTCGGACATGGTCCGCAGCGAGACCTCGGAGTGGATGCTGGAGTTCCGGGCGAACATGACCCAGCTGCCCACCCAGAGCCCCGGCAGCTGGGGCGGGCGCAGCGAGTCGGGGGGCGGCGCCCAGGTGCGGATCCTGCCGCCGCCGGGCACCCGGCCGACCATGCCGCGCCAGCGGCCGCCGGAGGGGCCGCTGCGCTGAGCCGCCGCGGGCCCGGCCGGGGTGCGTGCCGGGCCCGCGGCCGGGGTGGCGGCGGGCCGTGGCGCGCTCGTGGTCGTCGCCGGCCGCTGCCGCTGACTGTTGACCGTTGGCCGTTGGCTTCAGGCGAAGACGACCATCGAGCCCTGGGTGAGGCTGCGGGTCGCCGCCGCGTACAGGCCCGACCAGGCGTGCCGCTCACGGGCGAAGGGGTGCAGGTCGTCCAGCGGCGGGCCGAACGGCTGCTCCAGGCCGGTCGGGCCGAGCGGCCGGGTCGGGTCCGGCGGGTTGAGCGGGTCGATGTCCAGCGCCGGCGCGACGGCCTGCAGTTCGCGCAGCAGTCCGTGGCTGGAGCCGAGCGGTCCGCCCGCGGAGAGCAGCGCGTCGTCCACCAGCGGCGCCGCGAACTCGATCGGCACGTACGCGCCCGCGTGGTCGAAGTGCCAGACCAGGTGCGACTGTTCGGCGCTGCTCTCGAACATCTCCAGCAGCTGCTCGTAGTCGCCGCCGAGCGCGTCCACCGGCGTGATGTCCAGGCCGGTGAGGCCCAACAGGTAGGCGCGGCGCAGGAAGTGCAGCGAGTCGTAGTCGAAGGCGGCTATCGGCTCGACCGCCCCGCTGATACCCGGGACGTACTGGTAGACCGGCACCTCGGGCAGGCCGTTCGCGGCCAACACGGCGTTGTAGAGGGCGAGATCGTCCCGGAAGGGATTGTCGGGGCTGTGGCTCAGTACGTCCACGAGCGGGACGAGCCAGAGGTCGCAGGCCATGGGCCGGCTCTTCCTCTCCGGGCGGCGGGGGTCGTTCGCGGACACGGACGACGAATGGACGGGTCGGTACCCGGACGGTCGGCGAAAGGACCGGCCGGTTCGACGACCGCCCACCCTACCGGCCCGGCGCGCGATGCGGGTCGGGCCTGCCCTCAGGCCTGCTCTCGGGCTTCCCCCCGGGCAGTTGACCGGAGGGCGGGTCGGGCAGCCGGCGGCCGAACCGCCCGTACGGCACCGAGCGCGGCTGCGGCACCAGGCCGAGGCCCAGCCCCAGTTCGCGGCCGGGCTCCCGGTCCTCGTCCTCGTCCTCGTCCTCGTCTTCATCCTGATCGGGACCCCGGTCCGGGGCCTGGCCCGGTCGCCCACCGTGCGAGGGCTCGGCCGGGCCGGACTCCATGCCACCGGGCAACCCGTCCCCGTGCACCACCCCGCTGTGCCCGGCCGACCCCCGTCCCTGCCCGGCCGCGGGCTCCTGGTCCGGCTCGCCCTGGCCGGACCAGGGCAGCAGCAGCCCCAGAACACCCACCGACTCCACCGGCTGCCCGGCCAGCTCGGCCAGCAGCCTGACGGTGAACAGGTTGTACTCGCAGACGATCCGCCGCGCGCCCGCCAGGTCCCGCGCCTCGATCACGTCGACCAGCTCGCCATGACGGTCCCAGCAGACCCCGGCCAACTCCGGCAGCGTCCGCAGATAGGGGGCGGCGAACATCCAGGACTGCACCCGCAGCCAGTCCAGGTAGTCGACGATCCGGCGGTTGCCGAGCAGTCCGGCGACCTCCTGCCAGAAGCGGCGGTCGCAGCCGACCATCACGTCCAGGTTCCCCGACCGGGCCGCCCGCAGCGCCGCGTCCGCCCGCCGCCGCAGCGACGGCAGCCGGATGACGTCCGGCAGCGCCGACCGGGCGGACAGCTGGCGGAAGTAGCTGTCGGTGAGCAGCACCCGGGACTCGAAGATCTCCAGGAAGTCGTCCCAGCCGAACTCGGGCACCGTGAATCCGCGGTGGTGCTCGACCCGGAGCAGCCCCTGCGCGCCCAGGTCCACCAGCGCCTCACGGGCCGGGGTCGCCGAGACCCCGTACAGCTCGGCGATCTCCTTGACGGTGAAGTTGCGCCCCGCCGCCAGCCGGCCGGCCATCATCTCCTCGCGCAGCGCGCCCGCGATCTGCTCGCGGAGGCTGTTGCGCTGGATCACGGGGCGGTTGTCGCCCTCGCCCATGCCGGTGCCGGACATGCGCGCGACCTCCTCGGGCGGGCTCGCCGGCCTGTGCCGCGGCAGGCCGACCGAAGAACGGCTGGGAACACGACGAATGCTCATCTTCTCAAACATGCCGCCGTCGTGTACAAGCACCCTTCCCCGGGGCGCGGCGTCACCGCTGCACAGGCGCCGGAATGCCCAGCAGCCGGTCCCGGTGCACCGGGAAGTCCGCGCGGGCCTTGGCCACCTCCGCCGGATCGAACTCCACCGTCAGCACCTCCTCGCCCAGTCCCGCCTCGGCCAGCACCCGGCCCCACGGATCCACCACGATGCTGTGGCCCGCCTGCTCGACCCCGCCGTGCGTCCCGGCCGTGTTGCAGGCCAGCACGTACGCCTGCTCCTCCACCGCGCGGGCCCGGTTCAGCAGCGTCCAGTGCTCCCGCCGGCGCTCCGGCCAGGCCGCCGGGACCACCAGCAGCTGCGCCCCCGCGTCCAGCAGGGCCCGGAACAGCTCGGGGAAGCGCAGGTCGTAGCAGGTCGCCAGGCCCAGCGTGCCGAAGTCGGTGACGGCGGTGACGATCTCCTGCCCGGCGCCCATCACCACCGCCTCGCCGCTGTCGAAGCCGAAACGGTGGATCTTGCGGTAGGTGTGCACCAGCTCGCCGTCCGGGGCGAACAGCAGCGAGGTGTTGTAGATCGGCCCGTCCGGGTCCCGTTCGACGATCGACCCGGCGTGCAGCCAGACCCCGGCCGCCCTGGCGGCCGCCGCCATCGCGTCGGAGGTCGGCCCGTCCAGCGCCTCGGCACCGTCCGACCAGAGGTCGTAGGCGAAACCGCCCAGCGGCCACAGCTCCGGCAGGACCACCAGGTCCGCCCCCTGCTGCGCCCGGACCAGGGCCGCCGCCCGGGCCCGCCGCTCGGCGGGCGGTTCGGCGTCGGAGACCGAGAGTTGGATCAATGAAGCGCGCACAGTACCACCGTCCACCGCAAGAGTCCTACGATCGTCACCCGAAAGCGCTGCCCTGCTCTCACCAGGCAGCGTAACGTGCGGTTAGCGTGTGTGCCCGGAAGCCGGACCATCCCGGACGATCCCGTGCAGGGCACGTGTGGCAAGGCAGCTGACGGAGGGCCGGAGATTCCCGTGACGGACAACCAGACCGTGCAGGCTTACACCGAGGCGTGGACGCAGTCCATCGAGTCCATATCCGAACTGGTGGCCGCCCTGCCCACGGACTCCTGGAACCGGGCCACCGAGTGCCCCGGCTGGTCCGTCCGGGACGTCGTCTCGCATGTCATCGCCGTCGAGTCGGAACTGCTCGGCGACCCCCGCCCGATCCACTCGCTGCCGCGCGACCTGCGTCATGTCACCACCGAGTTCGCCCGCTACATCGAGCTGCCGGTCGACAAGCGCCGCTGCCACACCGTGCTGGAGATGACCGGCGAGCTGGAGTACACGATCATCCGCCGCTCGCGGGCGCTGCGGAACGCCAAGTACACCCCCTCCGAGCCGGTCCGCTGGCCCGCCGGACCGCACACCCGCGACCTGCCGTACCACGAGCTGCTGCGCCGCCGGGCGTTCGACGTCTGGGTGCACGAGCAGGACCTCCGCCGCGCCCTCCACGAGCCCGGCAACCTGGACTCCCCGGCCGCCGTGGTCGCCCGCGACGTCCTGCTGGAGTCACTGCCGAAGGCGGTCGCCCACGCGGCCGGCGCACCCGCGGGGACGGCCCTGGTCGTCGATGTCACCGGCCCGGTCGAGTTCCTGCGCACCGTCCGGGTCGACTCCACCGGCCGCGGCACCGTGGACGGGTCGATCAGCCTCGCCCCCGACGTCCAGCTCACCCTCGACTGGGAGACCTACGTCCGCCTCGCCTGCGGCCGGGGCCGCCCCGGCCACGTCACCGTCGAGGGCGACCGGGAGCTGGCCGCCCGGGTCCTGGCCAACTTCTCCGTCACCCCGTAGCGCCCCCGACTCACCCACCCGGCGTACGCGCGGCAGCACGCGCCGGGTGGCGGGCCTCGCGCTTCCGTCCGGATGCGTGGGACCAGTACCTCGTCCGTTCGTCCTCGTTGTTCCGGGCAGTCGTCACCCGGAAGAAGGAGGGGCGTTCAGATGGACGACGAACGGACGCGGATGGTGCTGGTGCGGTCGAGCTTCCCGGTCACGGGGCAGCCGATCCGGGTCGTGCTGATCGACGGGGAGCCGTGGTTCGTCACGGCGGACGTGTGCGCCGTCCTCGGCAGACTGAATCCCAGCCGGGTTCGCCAAGTGGTCGGCGACGACCACACGCGGGTCGTCAACTCGCGCTCGATTACCCTAACTTTCGGGAAGGGTAATGGCGTTTCCGCAGGTCAGAAACCCTACGAGCGCGGAAACCCGATGCTCAACGTGATCAGTGAGGCCGGTCTGTACACGCTGGTCATGCGGTCCAACAAGCCGAGTGCCCGCCCCTTCCAGGAGTGGGTCACCCGCGACCTGCTCCCCTCCGTCCGGCGCGGGGACACCGACGTGCCCACCCAGCGGCGACGGATGGCGGAGACGCTGGCGGAGGCGGTCGGCCGGCAGGTGCAGATCGTCGCGGAGATCGACCGCGACGGCGGGCTCGGCGTGCACATCCGCTCGGACGGGACGGTGCACTGCCGGCACGGCGAGATGGACTTCCACATGCCGAGCCGGGAGGAGGACAGCGGTCCGCCCTTCGGCGGCTACTTCTCCTGCCCCAGCGTGGAGCGGGTGGGCATCCGGGGCAGCCGCCCGATCCCGCTCTGCGCCAAGCTGAAGCTGGTCGACCTCGTCCGTCTGCTGGCGCCACCGCCGACCGCCGTCGGGGACGGGCAGCTGGTCGTGGAGCTGCACGATGCCCGGATCTACGGAACGGCGCGGCAGATCGCCGAGCTGATGCGCGAGTACGGCCGCTGACCCGGCCGGGACCGTGGACGTCGGGCACCCCCCGGAAACCGCCGCCGGGCCGGGGCAGTCCGACGTCCACGCCGGCCGGGACGCTACGAGGCCCCCGCGGCGACCTTGCGGCGCAGCCGCAGGATCATCGCGGTGCCGAGGGCCAGGGGGGCGTACTGCCAGCAGAAGGCCCAGCGGAAGGCGGCCGCGGAGTAGGTGTCGGTACCGGCCGGGGTCAGGGCGTCGAGGACGACGCCGATGCCGAACAGGGTGATCATCGTGCCGATGAAGCCGCCCATGTTGGCGATCCCGGAGGCGGTGCCGAGCCGTTCGACGGGGTTGTGCGAGCGGGCGTAGTCCAGGCCGACCAGGGAGGCCGGTCCGTTGCTGCCCATCACCAGGATGATCCCGACCACCAGCCAGAGCGGCGGGTGGCCGCCGGGCCAGGCCAGGGTGATCGCCCAGCCGACCGCGGTGACGGCGATGACGGTGAGCACGATCGGCATCCGGGCGCGGGCCGTGCGGGAGAGCACCCGGCCGAAGAGGAGGCCGAAGGCCATGTTGCTGAGCACCAGCAGGGTGAGCAGCCCGCCGGCCTCTGCCCGGGACAGGCCCTGGGCCTCCACCAGGTAGGGCAGGCCCCAGAGCAGGCCGAAGGCGTTGCCGGGGAACTGGGTGGTGAAGTGCACCCAGAGCCCGAGCCGGGTGCCGGGCTCCTGCCAGGACTGGCGGATCTGCCGGCCGACGGCCGGCCGGGGCGCGCCCTCGGCGCCGGGGTGCGGGGCGCCGGCCGGGGCCTCCTGGAGAAAGAGCGCGACCAGCGCGAAGACGGCGACACCGAGCAGCGCGATCGTGGTGAACGTCGGCGTCCAGCCCTCGCTGTGCAGGGCCTGGGCGAGGACCACGGTGGTGACCAGGTTGCCGCCCATCCCGGCGAGCCCGGTCAGCTGGGCGACGAACGGGTTCTTCGCGGCCGGGAACCAGCGGGCGGCGATCCGCAGCACGCTGATGAAGGTCATCGCGTCGCCGCATCCGAGCACCGCCCGGGAGGCCAGCGCCGGGCCGAAGGAGGAGCTGAACGCGAAGGCCAGCTGGCCGGCGCTGAGCAGCAGGACGCCGAGCAGCAGCACCCGGCGCGGGCCGAAGCGGTCGACCAGCAGGCCGACCGGTATCTGCATGGCCGCGTAGACCAGCACCTGGAGGATCGAGAAGGTGGAGAGCGCGGAGGCGCCGATGCTGAAGCGGTCGGCGGCGTCCAGGCCGGCCACGCCGAGACTGGTGCGGTGGATGACAGCGAGGATGTAGACGCTGACGCCGACGGACCAGGCCAGCCAGGCGGCGCGGCCGCCGGGTGGCGGCGGGACCGTGGTGCCCGGGGGTGCCGGTTCGGCGGTGGAGCGGGGAGCGGGGACGGACAGGGGGCGGGTGGAAGAGGCGGGCTCCGCGGTCATAGTGCACCCAGATTAGTCATCCCATCATTGGACGCCTAGGACGGGGTGGCAGCGATCGGACACGAACCACCTCAGCCGGTGACCGTCCAGGACACCGACCTGGTCATGTACCGGTCGCGAAAGGCCTCGTCCCGGACCCAGTCGGTGGCGTCCCGGACGGTGGCGGTGACGGTGGCGCTGTGACCGGGCGCCAGGTTCAGCTGGGCGCTGTCGAGCCAGCTGCGGTCCGGCGCCGACGGCTCCACCGGGGTGCCGTCCACCTTCCACTCGACCCGCAGCTGCCGGGCCCCGGTGAGCGGCAGCGGGTGCACCTCCAGCCGGGGGCGGCCGGAGACCTCGCCGGGGGCCGGCACGGGGGTGTCGGTCGGCCGGACCCGGCGGTAGATCTCCTCGATGATCGCCTCCCGTGAGGGCAGGTTGTAGGCGCCGCCGAGGGTCCGCATCACCGAGTCCGGGGTGGGCCGGTAGACCCCGTTGGCGCTGCGGTACGCCCCGACCGTCCCGGCGCCGTCCGGGGACACCGCACCCAGCCAGCGCCACCACTTGGTCTGCTTGCGGCGCATCTCGTCGGCGTTCTCGGTGGAGAGGTTGGGGTAGTCGGTGTCGTCCGGCGCGCTGTCGTACTCGTCGCCGAGGTCGCCCACGGTGTGCCCGATCTCGTGCTGGATGATCCGGCCCGCGTCCGGGCTGCCGCCGGCCAGGGTGGTGACCCCGGTGCCGCCGGCGCCGCCGTACTCGGTGGAGTTGGCCAGGGCGATCAGGTACTGCGGCCCGGTGCCCCCGCCGGCGACCCGGGCGGTGGCGGACTCGTCGGCGCAGAGCAGCCGGGCGGTGCCCTCGCACCAGAAGTGCATGCCGAGCGGGGTGCCGGGGCCGCGGCTCCGGCCCTCGGTCTCGGCGATGCCGGAGACCGGGGAGACCACCTCGACCCGCCGTATGTTGAAGAAGCCCTGGTAGCTGCGGAACGGCTCGATCTCCATCAGCGAGTGCCAGGCCCGGTCCGCCTGCTGGCGGAACAGCTCCTGCTCGCCCATGGTGTAGCCGTCGCCGAGCAGCACCAGGGTGATCCGGTTGGCGGGGTCACCGGTGCGTCGTATGTCGACGGTCGGGGCGGTGACGGCACGGAGGTCGGCCTGTTGCACGGCGTGCGGCGGCACCGCCCGGTCCGCCGGGGAGCCGGCCCCGATCGCACCGAACGGCGACGGTCCGACCAACTCCAGGGCGGCGGGCAGAACCGCGGCGGACACCAGCACGAGCGCGGCCAGACTCCGTACGAGACGGCCAGGGTTGCCAGGCGGCATACGGGTGCGTCCTCGGGGATCCGGTCACCCGGCGTCGCCCGGGTGGTGGACGCGAAGACGTACCCGGAGGGCGTGTCGCCCTCACCGTCCTACGCAAATGTCACCGACCTGGCCGAACGACCCGAACCACCCCTGTCATACCAATCAGTTCGATCGGGTGGCCGATTCGGGTGGTCCGTGGGCCTCAGGCCCGCTTCGGCGGCCGTGCGTTCAGCACCAGATGGGCGCCGAGGCCGAGCAGCAGTCCCCAGAAGGCCGAACCGATGCCGGCCGGGCTCATCCCGGAGGCGGTGGCCAGGAAGGTCACCACGGCGGCGTCCCGGCCCTGCTCGTCGGCGACGGCCGCGGCCAGGCTGCCCTGCAGCGAGGCCAGCAGGGCGACCCCGGCGATCACCGCGATCAGCTCCTTCGGCAGGCCGGTGAACAGGCTCACCAGCACCCCGCCGAAGCTGCCCATCAGCAGGTAGCACACGCCCGCCGACATGCCCGCGACATAGCGCCGGCGCGGGTCGGGGTGGCTCTCCGGTCCGGCGCAGATGGCCGCGGTGATCGCGGCCAGGTTCACGCCCGGCGAGCCGAACGGCGCCAGCAGGACGGAGAGCCCGCCGGTGGTGCCGATCAGCAGCCGGTCGTCCGGCCGGTAGCCGAAGGCCCGCATCACCCCGAGGCCGGGGGCGTTCTGCGAGGCCAGTGCGACGATGGTGAGTGGCAGCGCCAGTCCCACCATGGCCGGCCAGGAGAAGGCGGGCACGGTGAACACCGGCCGGGTCGGACCGCCCGCGCCGAGGTGCACCTGCAGCCCGACGGTGCAGGCCGCCAGGACGCCGCCGGCCAGGAGCGCGGCCGGGACGGCGTACCGCGGGGCCAGCCGCCTGGCCAGCAGGAAAGCCGCGAAGCTGCCGAGCACCAGGGCCGGTGCCCCGTGCACGGCACCGAAGATGCCGGCACCGAAGGAGAACAGGATGCCCGCCAGCATCGCGTTCACGATCCCGGCCGGGACGGCGGCGATCAGCCGGCCGAACAGTCCGGTGACCCCGAACAGCGCCACCACCACCCCGCTCACCAGGAAGGCACCGACCGCCTCCCGGTACGGGTACGCGCCCAGGCTGGTCACCAGCAGCGCGGCGCCCGGAGTGGACCAGGCGGTGATCACCGGTGTCCTGGTCCACCAGCTGAGCAGCAGGCAGGTCAGCCCGCTGCCGACGGCCACCGCCCAGATCCAGGACGCGGTGTGCGCCTGGTCCAGCCGCCCGGCGGCGGCCGCCGCGAGCACCACCACCAGCGGCCCGGAGAACGACACCACGATGCACACCAGCCCGGCCACCAGCGCCGGTACCGAGACGTCCTGCCGCAGCGAGCGCCGCTCGGCGCGGTCCGTCCGCCCGGCGTCGGGACGGGTTATCAGCTCCTCTGCCATCCCGGCAGTATCCCGGAGCCGGGCGGCCCGGCCGGGCCGCCCGAGGATTCCCGAAAAAACTTCCGGACCCGCCTGCAACCCCCGGCGGGGATGGACGTCTTTACGGATGAAGGCACGGAGAGCGAGACCGGCAGGGCCGGGGGGCGCTACCGCCGTACAGGGGCGGAGCCGGTCGTCTTCACCACACACACCGTCAGTACGTCGACCCTGGGGAGTCACGTCATGCGCAAGTCCGTTATCTCCGCTTTTGCGAAGAACACCCCCTCGCGCTCCGGCCGTCGCCGCGCCGCCACCCTGGCCGCCACCGTCCTGCTCGCAGGCTCCGTCCAGCTGCTCACCACCGACACCGCCTGGGCCTGCGGCGCCCCGCTCGGCGCACCGGCCGGTGCCTCGGCGCCGAAGGCGGCGGGCCCCTCGGCGAAGGCCGCCGACACCCACCGGGGCACCATCGACGCGGGCTTCTTCATGACCCCCGGTCTGACCGTCCTGGCGGGCGGCCCGAAGGTCGAGATCCCGGTCGAGGTGGGCAACTTCACCGGTGCGCCGTACCGGAAGGCGGTTCCCTCGCTCTCGTTCTTCAACGAGAACGGCGGCGCGCCCCTGCGCGCCGAGGACCTGACCGTGGAGGTCAGGAGCACCGGCGCATGGCAGAAGGTGCCGCTCGTCCGCGGCTGCGACCCGGTGCTCTACGCGACGGCGCCCAAGGGCGAGCCCGTGGCGGACGGCCGGGCCGTGCACTTCACGTTCCGGGTCGGACTGGCCGCGAAGGCCCCGGCGGATCTGGACGGCATCCGGGTCGGCCTCACCGCCGACGCGGAGGACGGCAAGCACTCGCCGTGGGTCTTCAAGAACATGTCCGTGACCCACCGGACCACGCCCGCCTCGCCCAAGCCGGCCCCGACCACCAAGCCGTCCGCCAAGCCGAGCAGCAAGCCGAGCAGCACCGCCAAGCCCGTACCGGCCAAGCCGGCCGCCGCACAGACCCCGGCGGCACCGGCGGCTCCCGCCAAGGCTCCTGCCGCCACCCCCTCGGCCCCCGCCACCACCGCCCCCGCGGGCACCCCCGAGCTGGCCCAGACCGGCGCGGACACCCCCAACGGGTTCCTCGCCGCCTCCGCCGCCGCCTTCGTCGCCCTCGGCGCGGGCGTCCTGATCGCCGTGCGCCGGCTGCGTCCCCAGCGCTAGCCGGACCACGGACGGCAAGGGGCCCCGCTCCCGCACGCCGGTGCTTGGGTTCAAGGGGTCGTCGCAACACCACTTGGTTTTAGGTGGTGAGTAGATCACGTAGACGCTCGGCTGGGGTATTCCAGCCGAGCGTCTTGC
>NZ_JBIVMI010000030.1:58897-118751 GCF_044753005.1 Kitasatospora sp. NPDC088548 | reverse complement strand
ATCAGGCACAAGATCATCCGACACGTGGAGCACTCTGCCGCCCGAACACATCAACTGCCAAGCCCCTGAGCTGAACTCATTTTGAAACGATCAGTAAGGCGTGTCGGCGCCGGAGCCGACGGTGGTCCGGCAACTGCGCACGAACGCGGCCATCGCGGGCGTCGGTTCCCGGTCCTTCGGCCAGTAGAGCCCGACCTGGCTCGGGCTCAACCCCCGCACCGGCCGGTACGCGACATCCTCCCGCGCCGCCAGCCTGCTCATCGTCTCCGGGGCGAAACCGACGCCCTGGCCGCACACCACCGCGGCCAGCCACTCGTCGGTGTTGCGTGCCACCGCGCCGATCCGCACCGGCCGCCCGCCCCGCTCCCGGACCGCCAGCCAGTAGTCGCGCCAGTGGCCGGCCTCGTGCGGGATCGCCACGAAGGGCTCGTCCAGCAGCTCCTCGAAGTCGATCACCGCACGCCCGGCCAGCCGGTGCCCGGCCGGCAGCGCCAGACAGCGCGGCTCCTTGCCGAGCAGTGCGACGCTGTACTGCTCGGAGAGCGACGGCGGCCCGTGCCAGAGCGTGAGGTCGATCTCGCCGGTGGCCAGGCCGGACGTCGGATCGAGCCAGTTGTTCTGCCGCAGCTCCACCTGCCAGCCGGGCATCCGCCGGGTGAAGTCCGCCACCGTGCGGCGGGTCATCAGGTTGATGATCCCGCCCTCGAAGCCCACCCGCAGGGTCGAGCCCTGCTCGGCCGCCGCCGCCCTGGTGGCGCGCAGCGCGTCCTCCCAGCCCGCCAGCACGGTCCCGGCGTACTCGGCCAGCGCCCGCCCGGCCGAGGTGGGCGCCATGCCGCGGCGGGAGCGCTCGAACAGCTCCACCCCGAGCAGTACCTCCAGCTGGCGGATCTGCTTGGTGAGGGTCGGCTGCGAGACGAACAGCCGGGCCGCCGCGGCCGTCAGCTGCCCCTCCTCGCAGACCGCGGTGAAGCCGCGCAGCAGTCGGGTGTCCACATCCATGCCCCAAGGTTATGGAACGGGATATTGGACCGGTCCGGCAGGTCTGGGCCAAGGTGATCACCCGGCCCTCGGGCCGGTCCACGGGGGAGCCCGGCAGCGGCGGTTCAGGGGGCCGCCGCTGCCGCGCCGACCGGACAGGACCTGCGGGAGCGGCGCATTGCGCCTACGGTGAGTGCTCATCAGCACGCTCCCCGGTCTTCGGCCGGCAGATGTCCCGCGACGGAGGTACCCAGGTGGCCAAGGTCCAGCATGAGCGGTCCGCCCAGCCGGAGCGGCTGGCGAAGAAGCCGTACGAGCGGGAGCTGCTGCGGCTGCAGAACGAGCTGGTGAAGCTCCAGGAGTGGGTGCGCGCCGAGGGCGCCCGGCTGGTGGTCGTGTTCGAGGGGCGGGACGCGGCGGGCAAGGGCGGCGCGATCAAGCGGGTGACCGAGTACCTGAACCCGCGCATCGCCCGGGTCGCCGCCCTGCCCACCCCCACCGAACGCCAGCGCACCCAGTGGTACTTCCAGCGGTACGTCGAGCAGCTGCCGGCCGCCGGGGAGATCGTCCTGTTCGACCGCAGCTGGTACAACCGGGCCGGCGTCGAGAAGGTGATGGGCTTCTGCACCGACGAGGAGTACTGGCAGTTCCTGCACCAGTGCCCGACCTTCGAGCGGATGCTGATCGAGTCGGGCGTGCTGCTGCGCAAGTACTGGTTCTCGGTCAGCGACACCGAGCAGCAGCGGCGCTTCCGGGACCGTCTGGAGGACCCGATGCGGCGCTGGAAGCTCTCGCCGATGGACGTCGAGTCGATCACCCACTGGGAGGACTACTCGCGGGCCAAGGACGAGATGTTCGTCTACACCGACACCCCCGAGTCGCCCTGGAACGTGGTGGAGAGCGACGACAAGCGGCGGGCCCGGATCAACATGATCGCCCACCTGCTCTCCAGCGTCCCGTACCACGAGGTCACCCCGCCGAAGATCGACCTGCCGCCCCGCCCGGCCCCCCGTGGGTACCAGCGGCCCCCGCGCGACCTGCAGAAGTACGTGCCGGACCATGCGGCCAGGCTGGAGTAGCGGCCCTGTCGGTGGGCTCGCATAGGCTTCCGGTGTGGACGAACCGGACCTCTTCACCGCCGCCGCCGAGGAACGCCAGGCCAAGGAGCCGGGGCGGGCCCCGCTCGCCGTGCGGATGCGACCGCGCACCCTGGACGAGGTGGCCGGGCAGCGGCAGCTGCTGAAGCCCGGCTCACCGCTGCGCCGGCTGGTGTCGGGCTCGCGCGGCCCGGCGGCGACCAGCTCGGTGATCCTCTGGGGGCCGCCCGGCACCGGGAAGACCACGCTGGCGCATGTGATCAGCCAGGCCGTCGAGGGCCGTTTCGTCGAGCTGTCCGCGATCACCGCCGGGGTCAAGGAGGTCCGGGCGGTGATCGACGGCGCCCGCCGCGCGGTCGGTATGAGCGGCCGGGAGACGGTGCTCTTCCTGGACGAGATCCACCGGTTCTCCAAGGCCCAGCAGGACTCGCTGCTGCCCGCCGTGGAGAACCGCTGGGTCACGCTGATCGCCGCGACCACCGAGAACCCGTACTTCTCGGTGATCTCCCCGCTGCTGTCGCGCTCGCTGCTGCTCACGCTGGAGTCGCTGACCGACGACGACATCCGGGCGCTGCTGCGCCGGGCGGTGGCCGACGAGCGCGGTCTGGAGGGCTCGCTGGAGCTCTCCGAGGAGGCGGAGGACCACCTGGTGCGGCTGGCCGGCGGGGACGCCCGGCGGGCGCTCACCACGCTGGAGGCGGCGGCCGGCGCGGCGCTGGAGAAGGGGGAGGCGAGCATCACGCTGGCCACCACCGAGACCGCCGTCAACCACGCCGCGGTCCGGTACGACAAGGACGGCGACCAGCACTACGACGTGGCCAGCGCGCTGATCAAGTCGATCCGGGGCAGTGACGTGGACGCCACCCTGCACTACCTGGCCCGGATGATCGAGGCGGGGGAGGATCCGCGGTTCATCGCCCGGCGGCTGATGATCTCGGCCAGCGAGGACGTCGGCCTGGCCGATCCGACGGCGCTGACCACGGCCGTGGCGGCGGCCCAGGCGGTGGCGCTGATCGGCTTCCCGGAGGCGCGGATCATCCTCTCCCAGGCGGCGATCGCGCTGGCGCTGGCACCCAAGTCGAACGCCGCGTACCTGGCGATCGACGCGGCGCTGGCGGACGTCCGGCAGGGGCTGGCGGGCGCGGTGCCACCGCACCTGCGGGACGCGCACTACGGCGGTGCGGGCAAGCTCGGGCACGGTCAGGGCTACCAGTACCCGCACGACCTGCCGGAGGGCATCGCGGCGCAGCAGTACGCGCCGGACGCGGTGCACGGCAAGGCGTACTACCGGCCGACCCGGCACGGCGGGGAGGCCCGGTACGCGGACATCGTGGAGTGGACCAGGGGGCGGCTGAAGGGCGAGTGAGCGGCGGGTATACTCGTGCGGAGTGCCATGTCCCGGGACGGCGGCAGGGGAGACCTTGCTGACCGGCCGCACCAGCGGGGCACTGGCCGTAGACCCCCTCGCGGGGTCTTGAGGAGCGTTGCGCACCGTTTCGGTGTCGCGTGCAGCCCACCAACCCCGGTTCGGTGGGCCGCTCGTGCGCAAGCACATCCGTGCCCGGCTCCGGAGAGCGGCTGACCACACCACCCGCGGGTGGAGCGGTTTTTCTCCGGGTCGCGAGGAGCGACCTCCGTCAACACCTGGTGAAGCCGTATTCATAAGCAAGGAAGGTTTGGTTCATGGCGAACCAGAAGCGTCCCAAGGTCAAGATCGCGCGTGCGCTCGGCGTGCCGCTGACCCCGAAGTCCGTCAAGTACTTCGAGGCCCGCCCGTACCCGCCCGGCCAGCACGGCCGTGGTCGCAAGCAGAACTCGGACTACAAGGTCCGTCTGCTCGAGAAGCAGCGTCTGCGCGCCCAGTACGACCTGAGCGAGAAGCAGATGGCGCGCGCGTTCGACCGCGCGAAGAAGGCCGAGGGCAAGACCGGTGAGGCGCTCGTCGCCGAGCTGGAGACCCGTCTGGACTCCCTGGTGCTGCGTTCGGGCATTGCCCGCACCATCTACCAGGCCCGCCAGATGGTCGTCCACGGCCACATCGAGGTCAACGGCGGCAAGGTCAACAAGCCGTCGTACCAGATGAAGCCGGGCTTCGTCGTGACCGTTCGCGAGCGCAGCAAGGAGAAGGTCCCGTTCCAGGTCGCCCGTGAGGGTGGCTACGCGGGCGAGGGCCAGACCCCGAAGTACCTCGAGGTCAACCTGAAGGCCCTGGCCTTCCGCCTGGACCGTGCGCCGCAGCGCAAGGAGGTCCCGGTGATCTGTGACGAGCAGCTGGTGGTCGAGTACTACTCGCGCTGACCCGCGGGCGGTGCACCCCGGTGTACCCCAGCGAGCCCCCGTCGCCTCTCGAGGCGGCGGGGGCTCGCCCCTTTTCACGGCTCTGCCGTCACAGCTCCCCGCCGGCCATCGCGGCGGCCAGCCGCAGGTGCGGGCGGGCCTCCTCGGCGCGGCCCTGGCGCTCCAGGGTGCGGCCGAGCATCAGCCGGGCGTAGTCCTCGGCGGGGTCGGCGTCCAGGACGCGGCGCAGTTCGGCCTCGGCCCGGGACAGCTGGGCGGAGTGGTAGTAGCTGCGGGCCAGCAGCAGCCGGACGGAGAGGTTGGCCGGCTCCTGGGCCAGGACCGCCTCCAGGAGGCGGGCGGCGTCGGAGTACGTCTTGGAGTCGAAGGAGAACTTCGCCATGCGGTACTCGTCGGCGGCGCTGTAGGTGGCCACGGTCGCTCCTTTCGGTGCCGGTCGATGCCCTTCGGCGTCCTCCGCGCCTGGGGCTTCACCGGTTTCTCGCGGTGGTGCTGCCCCCTCCAGCAATGGACAATCTTCAACTATTCCATCGGTCGTTCGCCGGGCCGTCCGCCCGGCCGGTCCTCCGCGTCACCGTGGCCGCCGAGCGCCCGGCGGACCGCCGCGTCCAGGCCGAGCCGGGCGCCGCGGCCGAAGAAGCCGGCGGACTCCCGCCCGGTCAGCCCGGCCCCGGCCCGCCGTTCGCAGATGCGATGGGGGTCGCCGAAGCCGCGCGAGCCGAAGAACGGCCTGCCCACCGCCCGCCAGATCCGGTGCGCGGCGCCCTGCAGCACCCGGGCCTCGCGCAGGTCGCCCGGCCGGTCCGGACCGGTGGGCTCGGTCTCCAGCAGCGCCAGCACGTCGATCGCCAGCGCGATGCCGGGCAGGTCGTGGAGCCGGTGGCTGAGCCGGACGCTCTCCCTGGCCCGGACGCGGGCCAGCCGTATGTCGCCGTCCAGCCAGTGCGCGTACGCCAGCGCGTAGAGCCCCCACGCGTACGCCCACCGCTCGCCGTGCCGCTCGCACAGCTCGCGGACCCGGCCCAGCCAGAACGCGCCGCCGGGCCGGTCGCCCTGGAACAGCCGGGCCAGGCCCAGCTCGACCATGGCCATCAGGACGGTGCTGTCCAGCTCGCCGATCGCCCGGTAGCGCCGGAGCGCCTCCTCGAACAGTCCGGTGGCCAGGGCCGGTTCGTCGCCGATCAGGGCCGCGCAGCCCTGCCGGTGGAGCGCGTGGGCGAGCGCCCGGTCGTCACCGGTGGCCAGGGCCTGACGGCGGCACTCCTCCAGCACGGGCCGGGCGGAGGCCGGATCGCCCTGGAGGGTGGCCAGGTAGCCGGTCACCCAGAGCGCCTTGGCGCGGGCCTCGGTCGGTTCGGGGGCCAGCGCCAGCGCGCGGTCGAGCCAGCGCCGGCCCTCGCCGGGGTGGCCGCAGCCGGCCCAGTAGAACCAGAGGGCGCCCGCCAGTCGCAGCGCGCTCTGCTCCTCGCCGGGCTCGGCGAGGCAGAACTCCAGCGCCGTACGGAGGTCGGGGTGGGCGGTCCCGGTCCGCTCGGCGGTCTCCGCCTGGTGCGGCCCGGACCACTCGACCTCGCCCCAGGTGGCCACGCCCAGGTACCAGTCGCGGTGGCGGCGGAGCAGCCGGTGCTTCTCGCCGGTGGCGCGCAGCCGGTGCCCGCCGTACTCGCGCAGCGGGTCGGGCAGCCGGAAGCGGGCGCCGAGGGCGCTGCCGCCGCCGGCCCGGCTGCCGGGCGGCGCCCCCACCCGCAGGACGACCGACCTGCCGGCCAGTCCGGCGAGCAGGTCGGCCATCTCGTCCGGCTCGATGCCGTCGCCCGCGCAGACGTACTTGGCGGCCTCCGGATCGAAGTCGCCGGGGAAGACGGACAGCCGGGACAAGAGCAAACGTTCCTGCTGCGTGCGGAGCTCAAGGCGCGGGCCGTGCTCCGGCCGCCGCGCCGTCGTGCCCGGGGACTGGGTTGTCGAGTCGTCGGCCAAGAACTGCTCCCGTGTCCGGGCCCGGACCCTCGCGGTCCGGACGTGCGTCGGGCCGTGCGGGCGACGGTCCGCCCGACAGAACGAGGTGACCGGTCGGTAGGTTACGCGCGGGCTTCGCACACCCGACCGGATCCGCAGGGACGCCCCGGGGCGACAACCCGGTCCGGAAACCGGGCATGGGCGCGATAGGGTTCCCTTTGGAGAACAGCAAGGCGAGGGAGCGCGCAAGGTGTCCGTGGGAGAGCTGGCCGGGTTGCTCGTCGCCGTGTTCTGGGCGGTCCTGGTCACCCTGCTCGCCGTCGTCCTGGTGCGGCTCTCGCGCGTACTGAAGGAGGCCACCGTCCTGGTCTCCGCCGTGACCGAACAGGCCGTGCCGCTGCTGAGCGACGCCGGCGCCGCCGTGCGCAGCGCCAACGAGCAGCTGGAGCGGGTGGACGAGATCACCGCCAATGTGCAGGACGCCGCCGCCAACGCCAACGCGCTCTCCTCCACCGTCGCGGCCACCCTGGGCGGGCCGCTGGTCAAGGTCGCGGCCTTCAGTTACGGCGTCCGCAAGGCCGTCGCCAAGCAGAACGGCACCCTGACGCTGCCCGCCCAGCCGGGCGAGCGCGAGGAGCTGGCCCGGCTGATCCGGGCCGAGGTGCGCGCGGCGACCGCGCCCAAGGGCGGCCTGCTGGCCAGGGTCCGGCGCGCGGTGAGGGGCTGACGGCATGGTGCGACGCATCTTCTGGATGGCGGTCGGCGCCGGCGCCACCGTCTGGGCCATGAACAAGGCCAACGAGGCCGTGCACCGGCTCACCCCGGACAGCCTCTCCGGCACCGCCGCGCGCGGTGCGTTGCACCTGGGCGACGCGGCGAAGCGGTTCGCCCTGGACGTCAAGGCCGGAATGGCCGAGCGCGAGGAGCAGCTGCGCGAGGACCTCGGACTGGACGGCACCGCCGTCGTCGAGCCCCGGCGCCGCCGGGTCCTCAGAGGCGAGCCGCAGTACCGAGCTATCTCGGCGGCGCCCGGCAGCCCGGCCGCCGCCCTGCCTCCGCCCAGCAGTGCCCGCACTGTGTCCAACGGCGCCCGCGCCACCCCAGCCATCGACAACACGTCCCGCCGCGCGCTGCCGCCGCGGGACGGCATCCCGAACCGGAAGGACCACTAATGGAGTCGGCAGAGATCCGCCGCCGCTGGCTGCGCTTCTTCGAGGAGCGCGGCCACACCGTCGTTCCGTCGGCGTCCCTGGTCGCCGACGACCCCACCCTGCTGCTGGTCAACGCCGGCATGGTGCCCTTCAAGCCGTACTTCCTGGGCGAGGTCAAGCCGCAGTTCTCGCGCGCCACCAGCGTGCAGAAGTGCGTGCGCACCCTGGACATCGAGGAGGTCGGCAAGACCACCCGGCACGGCTCGTTCTTCCAGATGTGCGGCAACTTCTCCTTCGGGGACTACTTCAAGGAAGGAGCCATCACGTTCGCCTGGGAGCTGCTCACCTCTCCCGTCGCGGAGGGTGGCTACGGCCTGGAGAAGGAGAAGCTCTGGATCACCGTCTACCAGGACGACGACGAGGCCGAGCAGATCTGGCGGGACGTCATCGGCGTGCCCTCCGAGCGGATCCAGCGCCTCGGCATGAAGGACAACTTCTGGTCGATGGGCGTCCCCGGCCCCTGCGGCCCGTGCTCGGAGATCAACTACGACCGCGGCCCCGCGTACGGCGAGGAGGGCGGCCCGGCCGTCAACGGCGAGCGCTACCTGGAGATCTGGAACCTGGTCTTCATGCAGTACGAGCGCGGCCACGGTGACGGCAAGGACGGCTTCGAGATCCTCGGCGACCTGCCGAGCAAGAACATCGACACCGGCCTCGGCCTGGAGCGCCTCGCCGCCATCCTGCAGGGCGTCGACAACCTCTTCGAGATCGACACCAGCCGGCTGATCCTCGACCGCGCCGCCGAGCTGACCGGCCACACCTACGGTGCCGACCACAAGTCCGACATCTCGCTGCGCGTGGTCACCGACCACATCCGCACCGCGGTCATGCTGGTCGGCGACGGCGTCACCCCCGGCAACGAGGGCCGCGGCTACGTGCTGCGCCGCATCCTGCGCCGCGCCATCCGCAACATGCGCCTGCTGGGCGCCAACGGCGTGGTGGCCAGGGAGCTCACGGACATCACCATCAAGGCGATGGCCCCGCAGTACCCGGAGCTGGAGGCCGAGCGCAAGCGGATCGAGACGGTGGTCGCCGCCGAGGAGACCGCCTTCCTGCAGACCCTGAAGGCCGGCACCAACCTGCTGGACGCCGCGGTCACCGAGACCCGGCAGACCGGCGGCGCGGTGCTCTCCGGCGAGCAGGCGTTCAAGCTGCACGACACCTACGGCTTCCCGATCGACCTCACCCTGGAGATGGCCGAGGAGCAGGGCCTCCAGGTGGACGAGTCCGGCTTCCGCCGGCTGATGCAGGAGCAGCGGGACCGCGCCAAGGCGGACGCCAAGGCCAAGAAGATGGGCCACGCCGACGTCGCCGCGTACCGAGAGGTCGCCGACAGGTCCGGCGCCAGCGTCTTCACCGGCTACAGCCTCACCGAGGGCGAGGCCACCGTGGTCGGCCTGCTGGTGAACGGCTCCCCGGCGCCGGCCGCGAGCGAGGGCGACGAGGTCGAGATCATCCTCGACCGCACCCCGTTCTACGCCGAGGGCGGCGGCCAGCTCGCCGACCACGGCCGGATCCGGCTGGACTCCGGCGCGGTGGTGGAGATCCGCGACGTGCAGCAGCCCGTCCCGGGCGTGAGCGTGCACTCCGGCGGTGTGCTGTTCGGCGAGGTCGTGCTCGGCGCCTCGGCGTACGCCACCATCGACATCGAGCGCCGCCGGGCGATCGCCCGCGCCCACTCGGCCACCCACCTGACCCACCAGGCGCTGCGTGACGCGCTCGGCCCGACGGCCGCCCAGGCCGGCTCCGAGAACGCCCCCGGCCGCTTCCGCTTCGACTTCGGCTCACCCGCCGCCGTGCCCGGCAGCGTCCTGGTCGACGTCGAGCAGAAGATCAACGACGTGCTCACCCGTGAGCTGGACGTCACCGCCGAGGTCATGACGATGGACCAGGCCCGTAAGGCCGGCGCCATCGCGATGTTCGGCGAGAAGTACGGTGACGAGGTCCGGGTCGTCACCATCGGGGACTTCTCCAAGGAACTCTGCGGTGGCACGCACGTCGGCAACACCGCCCAGCTGGGCCTGGTGAAGCTGCTCGGCGAGTCCTCGATCGGCTCCGGCGTGCGCCGTGTCGAGGCGCTGGTCGGCGTGGACGCGTACAAGTTCCTGGCCCGTGAGCACACGGTCGTCGCCCAGCTGACCGAGCTGGTCAAGGGCCGCCCGGAGGAGCTGCCGGAGAAGATCTCGGGCATGCTCGCCAAGCTCAAGGACGCCGAGAAGGAGATCGAGCGCTTCCGCGCGGAGAAGGTCCTCGCCGCCGCGGCCGGCCTGGCCGACTCGGCCGAGGACGTGCAGGGGATCGCCGTGGTCGCCGCCAAGGTCGCCGACGGCACCGGCGCGGACGAGCTGCGCAAGCTGGTCCTGGACGTGCGCGGCCGGCTCGGCTCGCGCCCGGCCGTGGTCGCCGCGTTCACCGTGGCGAACGACCGCCCGCTGACCGTGATCGCCACCAACGAGGACGCCCGCGGCCGCGGCATCAAGGCCGGTGAGCTGGTCCGGGTCGCGGCCAAGACCCTCGGCGGCGGCGGTGGCGGCAAGGACGACGTCGCCCAGGGCGGCGGCTCCAACCCGGGCGCGGTGGCCGAGGCCATCGCCGCGGTGCGCGGCCTGGTCGCGGAGCGCGCCTCCTGATGGTCGGAGAAGAGCAGGAACGGCCCTTCCGGCGGGGGCGGCGGATCGCCGTCGACGTCGGTGACGCCCGGATCGGGGTCGCGTCCTGCGACCCCGACGGGGTGCTCGCCACACCCGTGGAGACCGTCCCCGCCGGGGTCAAGTCGCAGGCCCGGATCGCCGCCATCGTCGAGGAGTACGAGGCGGTGGAGGTGATCGTCGGCCTTCCGCGCTCGCTCAACGGCAGGGAGGGTCCGGCGGCGGAGAAGGTCCGCGCGTACGCGGTCCGGCTGGCCAACCGGCTCTACCCGGTGCCGGTCCGGCTGGTGGACGAGCGGATGTCGACCGTCACGGCGACCCACGGCCTGCGGGCCTCCGGCGTGAAGGCCAAGAAGGGGCGCTCGGTGGTCGACCAGGCCGCCGCGGTGGTGATCCTGCAGACCGCCCTTGAGTCCGAACGGGTGAGCGGTCGCCCGCCGGGTGAGAGCGTCGAGGCGGTCCACTGACCCCCCTGTTCTAACGTCCCGGAGAGGGGCCCGTGCGGACGCGTCCGCACGGGCCCTCATCCGTTCCGGGACAGCCGAGGGGGCGCCATGACCGATCAGGACTTCACGCCCGGGCTCACGCCCGGCCACCTCGGTGCGCCGGTCCTGGAACCGGAGGGCCGTCCGCCGGGCGCGCCCCGTCCGCAACCCGATGCGCCGGATCCACACCGTTGGCGTAACGGGCTGGCCTGCGGGCTGACCGCGCTCGCCCTGGTGGCCGTCTTCGGCGGGGCCGGGCTGGTCGGGTACACCTGGTGGAAGGGCCAGCAGAATCCGCCGGCCGCCGCCGACTACGCGGGCGCCGGTTCGGGCAGCGTCCAGGTCTCGGTGCCCGAGGGCGCGGGCCTGAGCCAGATCGCCTCCGCCCTGGTGCACAACGGCGTGGTGGCCAGCTCGCTCGCCTTCACCCGGGCGGCGAAGGGCAGCGCGGCCGCCGCCGGGCGGATCCAGCCCGGCACCTACACCCTGCGGCAGCGGATGTCGGCGGCCGCGGCGCTCGCCGTCCTGATCGACCCGGCCAACGCCAACGGCCTGACCATCCCCGAGGGCTGGCGCGGCAACCAGATCTACGCGGCGATCGACAAGAGGCTCGACCTGCCCGACGGCACCACCCAGCGCGCCGCCCAGGAGCAGGCCGCCGAGCTGGGCCTGCCGGACTTCACCAAGGGCAGCGTCGAGGGGTATCTGTTCCCCGCGACCTACAGCGTCACCGAGGGCACCACCGCGGTCGACCTGCTGAAACAGATGGTGGAGCGGGCCGGCAAGGAGTTCGCCAGGGACGATGCCGGCGTCGTCGCGCAGAACCTCGGGCAGAGCCTGTACGGGCTGGTGACGATCGCCAGCATGGTCCAGGGCGAGGCCGACAACACCGAGGACATGGCCAAGGTGGCCCGGGTCATCTACAACCGGCTGGCCAAGAACATGCCGCTGCAGCTGGACTCGACGATCAACTACGCGCTCGGCCGGTCGACGCTGAACACCACCGTCACCGACACCAGACTGGACTCCCCGTACAACACCTACCAGCACCCCGGGCTGCCGCCGACGCCGATCTCCAACCCGGGCCGCCAGGCGATCATGGCGGCCGTCGATCCGGCGCAGGGGGACTGGCTGTACTTCGTCACCGTGAAGCCGGGGGACACCCGTTTCACCGACAGCTTCGAGGTGCAGCAGCGCAATGTGGCGGAGTTCAACGCCCTCCAGACGGCGAAGCCGAGCGCTTCGGCGAGCACCTCGGGGAGTGCGCCGGCGGGGACGGGAACCGGTGATCCGAGCGGGGCGTCGCCGGGCGCGCCGGAGGGTGGGGCCGGGGGTGCGGCGGGGCACTGACGGGACGTCTGTCCTGCCGGGGGCCGGTCTGCGGTACGGTAACGTCTCCCTCCAGGCGATGCGCTAGCACGCCGGTTCGAGAACAGCCGGGACGCCGTCCCGGACGGCCGGTCCGATCCTCCGGCCGTCTCCGTCGGTGTAAGGGGATCAATGACCGATCTGGGTCGGGGCTACGGCCCCCAGGGCTCCGAGCCGTGGCACCCCGGGGAGCCGGGGTACGGTGGCCAGCAGCCGGTCCCCGGCCAGCAGGACGGCCAGTGGCAGCAGCATCCCCAGCAGGTTCCGCAGGGCCAGCAGTACGGTGCCGGCCAGCAGGGCCAGCCGCAGCAGGGCTACCCGCAGCAGGCGCAGCAGCAGGGCTACCCGCAGCAGGGTTACCCGGGTGGCGGGCAGCAGCCGCCGCAGCAGTACGGGCAGCAGCCTGTGCAGCAGTTCCAGCAGGGGCAGCCGCAGTACGGGGGCGGCCAGCAGGGGTATCCGCAGCAGCAGGACCAGGGCGGACAGGGCTTCCCCGGCCAGCAGGGGTACCAGGGCCAGCAGCAGGGGTATCCGCAGCAGGGCTATCCGCAGCAGCAGGGGCAGCAGGGTCTGCCCGGCGAGCAGCAGAACTTCCAGGCGTTCCAGCAGCAGGGCGTGCCGCAGGGGCAGTATCCGCAGCAGGGGATGCCCCAGCCCGGCGAGCAGCAGCAGGGCGTACCGCAGCAGGCGATGCCCCAGCAGGGTGTGCAGCCGCCCGTTCAGCAGCAGGTGCCGCAGCAGGGCGGGCAGCCGGGGGCGCCGGAGTCCGACGAGCCGCCGCAGGGCGGGCGGCGGGCGTCCCGGCGACGGGCCGAGCCCGTGGCCGGACCGGGCCCGGACGGTATCGACTGGGAGGCGGAGGCCGCCGCGCTGGAGTCGGGCGCGGCTCCGGCCGAGGCCGTTCCCGAGGCCGCCGAGGACGAGTGGGACGGCCACGAAGGCGGTTACCACGAGGACGGCGACGAGGACCGGGACACCTTCCTCGGCGAGGAGGACAGCTCCCGCGAGGCCCAGAAGAAGCGCAAGGAGAAGGGCAAGAAGTCCGGCCGTCGCAACGGCGGGGCCTGCCTGGTGGTCGCCCTGGTGCTGCTCGGCGGTTTCGCCGGCGCCGGCTGGTGGGGCTACGGCTTCTACCAGGACCACTTCGGGCCGCCCCCGGACTTCGCCGGTGAGGGCACCGGCACCGTCCAGGTGGAGATCAAGAAGGGCGCCGTAGGGGCCCAGATGGGTCTCGCGCTGAAGCAGGCCGGCGTGGTCAAGAGCGTCAAGGCCTTCACCAACGCGTGCGAGAAGAACCCGAAGTGCATCTCCATCCAGCCCGGGACGTACTCCCTCCCCCGTGAGATGTCGGGCGAGGCCGCCGTCGCGAACCTGGTGGAGGAGAACGGTGGCGAGAAGCTGATCATCCGGGAGGGGCTGACGGCCGCCGCCACCTACGTCAAGATCGACGACAAGCTGAAGCTGCCCAAGGGCACCACGGCCGACGTCGCCAAGGCCCAGATCGGCAGCCTCGGCCTGCCCCCGTACGCCAACGGCAACATCGAGGGCTTCCTCTGGCCGGCCCGCTACTCGATCTCGGAGGGCATGAAGCCCGAGGACCTGCTCAAGCAGATGGTCAAGAACGCCGTCGACCGCTATGCGGGCCTGGACGCGGAGGCCTCCAAGATCGGTCTCAAGTCCGGCTACGAGGTGGTCATCGAGGCCAGCATCCTCCAGGCCGAGGGCAACAACCCGGAGGACTTCGGCAAGATGGCCAAGACCATCCAGAACCGTCTGGCCAACCAGACCGAGACCCAGCACCGCCTCGGTATGGACACCACGCTGCAGTACTCGCTCGGTCGCAAGGACCTCACCAGGAAGGACATGGACGACGCGTCCAACAAGTACAACACCTACCTCAACGCGGGGCTGCCGCCGACGCCGATCTCCAACCCCGGTGACGACGCCATCAAGGCGGTGCTGAACCCGGCGGACGGCAAGTGGCTGTTCTTCATCGCGATGTCCCCGATCAAGACCCTCTTCTCGGACACCTACAAGGAGCACCTGGCCAACGTGGAGCAGTACTGCACGGCGGCCGGCCAGGGCTTCGACAAGGATCGCGGCCACTGCACCACGAAGTAGTGGCCGCCCCGCCGTACCGCCGTTTCGGAGAACCAACGTGACCAGCAAGCACCGGGCCGCCGTACTGGGCTCGCCGATCGCCCACTCGCTCTCGCCGGACCTGCACCGGGCCGCCTTCGCGGCGCTCGGGCTGGACGGCTGGCGCTACGACCGGTTCGAGGTGGACGAGGCGGGGCTGCCCGCCTTCGTCGCCGGGCTGGACGAGGCCGAGTGGGCGGGCCTGTCGCTCACCATGCCGCTGAAGCGGGCGGTCATCCCGCTGCTCGACGAGGTGAGCGCGACGGCGCGTTCGGTGGAGGCGGTGAACACGGTGGTGTTCACCGCCGACGGGCGGCGGACCGGGGACAACACCGACGTCCCCGGGCTGGTGAACGCGCTGCGCGAGCGGGGGATCACCGAGGTGCCGGGCGCGGCGGTGCTCGGAGCCGGGGCGACGGCCTCCTCGGCGCTGGCGGCGCTCGCCCAGATCTGCACCGGCGAGGTGACGGTGTACGTGCGCAGCGCGGAGCGGGCGCGGGAGGTGGCCGAGCTGGGCGAGCGGCTGGGTGTCGCCGTGCGGACGGCCGACTGGGAGCGCGGCGCCGAGGCGCTGGCGCACCCGCTCACCGTCTCCACCACCCCGGTCGGGGCCACCGACGGGTTCGCCGAGCGGCTGCCGGCGGACCCCGGGGCGCTGTTCGACGTGCTCTACCACCCCTGGCCGACGGCGCTGGCCGCCGCCTGTGCGGAGCGCGGTGCGACGGTGCTGGGCGGTCTGGACCTGCTGGTCCATCAGGCGGTGCTGCAGAACGAGCAGTTCACCGGTCGTACGCCGGGCCCGCTGGCGGCCATCCGCGCGGCGGGCGAGGCGGCTCTCGCGGTCCGCTGAGGCGCTTCGGACGGTGGCGCGTTGTGCCGGTCCGGCGTTCGGTGCCCGGTTCACGCGTCGTGTCATCCCGGCATGACGTGCCGGGTCGCGTGGCCGCCGCCCGCGGGGCAGGAGGTCGGGCCCGCCGACTTCCTGCTCCCTTTCCCGCTCTCCTTCCTGTTCCCCGCTGGTCACGCCGTGTCCGCGTCCGCCCGTCGGCCGGGCGCCGTCCGTCACGCGGACTCTGCGCCCGGCTCGGCCCGGGGCATGAAAGGATTCAGGGACAAGGCACGCCCGGGCGGGTCGCGGTAGGTCCGTGACCGGTCCGCTGATGAAGGAGCTCCGTTGGGTACGTTGCGCTGGCTGACGGCGGGGGAGTCGCACGGCCCCGCACTCGTCGCGACGCTGGAGGGCCTGCCGGCCGGTGTGCCGGTCACCACGGCCGTGGTCGCCGACGCGCTGGCGCGCCGCCGGCTCGGCTACGGTCGCGGCGCCCGGATGAAGTTCGAGCAGGACGAGGTGACGTTCCTCGGTGGGGTCCGGCACGGGGAGACCATGGGCAGCCCGGTGGCGGTCATGGTCGGCAACACCGAGTGGCCGAAGTGGGAGCAGGTCATGTCGGCCGACCCGGTCGACCCCGAGGTGCTGGCGGGCCTGGCCCGCAACGAGGCGCTGACCCGCCCGCGGCCCGGCCACGCCGACCTCGCCGGGATGCAGAAGTACTCGCTCGACGAGGCCCGCCCGATCCTGGAGCGCGCCAGCGCCCGTGAGACGGCCGCCCGGGTCGCGCTGGGCGCCGTCGCCCGCGCGTACCTCAAGGAGACCTGCGGCATCGAGATCGTCAGCCACGTCGTGGAGCTGGCCGCGGCCAAGGCCCCGGCCGGGGTGCTGCCGCTGCCCTCGGACGAGGCGCGGCTGGACGCCGACCCGGTGCGCTGCCTGGACGCCGACGCGTCGAAGGCGATGGTCGCGGAGATCGACCAGGCCCACAAGGACGGCGACACCCTCGGCGGTGTGGTCGAGGTGCTGGCGTACGGGGTGCCGGTGGGCCTGGGCTCGCACGTGCACTGGGACCGCCGTCTGGACGCGCGGCTGGCCGCCGCGCTGATGGGCATCCAGGCGATCAAGGGCGTCGAGGTCGGCGACGGCTTCGAGCTGGCTCGCGTCCCCGGCTCGCAGGCGCACGACGAGATCGTGCCGACCGCCGAGGGCGTCAAGCGCACCTCCGGCCGCTCCGGCGGCACCGAGGGCGGCCTGTCCACCGGCGAGCTGCTGCGGGTGCGTGCCGCGATGAAGCCGATCGCGACCGTTCCGCGCGCCCTGCAGACCCTGGACGTGCGGACCGGTGAGCCCGCCAAGGCCCACCACCAGCGTTCCGACGTCTGTGCCGTGCCGGCCGCGGGCATCGTCGCCGAGGCGATGGTCGCCCTGGTGCTGGCCGACGCGGTGAACGAGAAGTTCGGTGGCGACCACGTCTCCGAGACCCGCCGCAACGTGCAGAGCTACCTCGACAACCTGATCGTCCGATGACCGCTGAGCGTCCGGCGGATTCCCCGGTCGTCGTGCTGGTCGGCCCGCCCGGCAGTGGCAAGTCCACGGTCGGGCGGGCGCTCGCCGAGCGCCTCGGCGTCGGCTTCCGGGACACCGACACCGACATCGAGCGGCTGGCCGGCAAGCCCATCCCGGAGATCTTCATCGACGAGGGCGAGCCGCACTTCCGCGAGCTGGAGGCACGCGCCGTGCGCGCCGCCGCCGAGGCCCACGGAGGTGTGCTGGCGCTCGGCGGCGGCGCGGTGATGGCCGAGGCCACCCGCGCGCTGCTGCGCGACCTGCCGGTGGTCTTCCTGGAGGTCCCGCTGGCCGACGCGGTCAAGCGGGTCGGCCTGGACGCCCCCCGTCCGCTGCTGGCCGTCAACCCCCGGGCCCGCTGGCGCGAGCTGATGGACGCCCGCCGCCCCCTCTACCTGGAGGTGGCCACCGCCGTCGTCGACACCGCCGGCCGCACGCCCGAGCAGGTCGTGGCCGCCGTACTGGAAGCACTGGAGCTGAAGACCCCCCATGACTGACATCGTCAGGATTCACGTCGGCGGCAGCGCCGGCCACGACCCGTACGACGTGCTGATCGGGCACCAGCTGCTCGGCGAGCTGGCGCCGCTGATCGGCACCCGGGCCAAGCGGGTCGCGATCATCCACCCGGAGGCGCTGACCAGCACCGCCGACGCCGTTCGCGAGGACCTGCTCGGCGAGGGCTACGAGGCGATCGTCCTCCAGGTGCCCAACGCCGAGGACGCGAAGAGCGCCGAGGTGGCCGCCTACTGCTGGTCGGTGCTCGGCCAGACCGGCTTCACCCGCAGTGACGTCGTGGTCGGCCTCGGTGGCGGCGCCACCACCGACCTGGCCGGCTTCGTCGCCGCCACCTGGCTGCGCGGGGTCCGCTGGATCTCGATGCCCACCACGTTGCTCGGCATGGTCGACGCGGCCGTCGGCGGCAAGACCGGCATCAACATCGCCGAGGGCAAGAACATGGTCGGGGCCTTCCACCCGCCGGTCGGCGTGCTGGCGGACCTCGACACCCTGGAGACGGTGCCGAAGCACGACTACGTCTCCGGCCTCGCCGAGGTCGTCAAGTGCGGTTTCATCGCCGACCCGGCCATCCTCGACCTGATCGAGGCCGACCCGGAGGGCGCCAGGACGCCGGCCGGGCCGCACACCGTCGAGCTGATCCGGCGCGCCATCCAGGTCAAGGCCGACGTGGTCTCCGGGGACCTCAAGGAGTCCGGCCTGCGGGAGATCCTCAACTACGGCCACACCCTCGGCCACGCCATCGAGCGCAACGAGCGGTACAAGTGGCGGCACGGCGCCGCGATCTCCATCGGCATGGTCTTCGCCGCCGAACTCGGCCGCCTGGCCGGACGGCTGGACGACGAGACGGCCGACCGGCACCGGACGGTGCTGGCCTCGGTCGGCCTGCCGCTGAGCTACCGCGCGGATGCCTGGCCGAAGCTGCTGGACGCCATGAAGATCGACAAGAAGTCGCGCGGCGACCTGCTGCGCTTCATCGTCCTGGACGGTCTGGGCAAGACCTCCGTCCTGGAGGGCCCCGACCCCTCCCTGCTGGTCGCCGCCTACGCGGAGGTCTCCTCGTGACCCGGGTGCTGGTGCTCAACGGCCCCAACCTCGGCCGGCTCGGCAGCCGCGAGCCGGACGTCTACGGTGCCACCTCCTACGCCGGGCTGGTCGAGCGCTGCACCGCGCTGGGCAAGGAGTTCGGCTTCGAGGTCGAGGTGCACGAGACCAACTCCGAGCAGCAGATGGTGGAGTGGCTGCACGAGGCGGCCGACGGCCGGGTCCCCGTGGTGATCAACCCGGGCGCCTTCACCCACTACTCGTACGCGATGCGCGACGCCGCCGCCCAGCGGACCGCCCCGCTGATCGAGGTGCACATCTCCAACCCGTACGCACGGGAGACCTTCCGGCACACCTCGGTGATCGCCGCGGTCGCCTCCGGCACCATCGCCGGATTCGGCCTCGGCTCGTACGAGCTGGCCCTGCGGGCCCTCGCCGGACAGCTCACCACGGGCTGACGCCTGGTCAGCGGCCCGGCGGCGGACTGTGCCCGCCGCCGGGCCGCCGTGTAATGTCCCCGCTGAAAGAAGTCGGGAGGTGACCGTGACGCAGTACTCCGGGGGTGGACAGGTCCCCCCGCGTCCCGTCGCTCCGCCGGCCCCGCCGTACCCCGGCACCGCCGCCGCCGGGCCCCTGCCGGCTCCCCAGAACCCGCCCCGGACCGGATCCCGGCCCGGGCCGCCGGACGGGCCGCGGCCCGCCGGGGCGCTCCCGCACGGCGGCCCGCCCACCGTTCCGCAGGGCGCGCCGGTGCCGCCCCCCGCCCCGCCCGCGCCCGCCGCCGCGGCTCCCGCCCCGGCCCCCGCGCGGGCGCCTGGCCCCGCGCCGGTGCCGACCGGTGCGACCGGGCACTTCCTGCTGCCCTCCGGATCGCCCGTGCAGCTCCCGGCCCACCCGCCGCAGCGGCACGCGCCCGCCGGCCCGATCGCGGTGCTGCTGATCGGCCCGGCCGGCGCCGGCAAGACCACCGTCGCCCGGCACTGGGCCGAGCGGCGCCCCACGCCCACCGCGCACATCAGCCTCGACGACGTCCGCGAGTGGGTGCAGTCCGGCTTCGCCAACCCGCAGTCCGGCTGGAACAACGCCTCCGAGGCGCAGTACCGGCTGGCCCGGCGGACCTGCGGCTTCGCCTGCCGCAACTACCTGGCCAACGGCATCTCCTGCATCATCGACGACGCCGTCTTCCCCGACCGCCCGGCGATCGGGCTCGGCGGCTGGAAGCGGCACATCGGCCCCGGCATGATCCCGGTCGTGCTGCTGCCCAGCCTCGACTCGGTGCTCACCCGCAACGCCCGGCGCAGCGGCAACCGGCGGCTGGGCGACGAGGAGGTGGCCCGGATCCACGGACGGATGGCCGGCTGGTACAACTCCGGGCTGCCGATCATCGACAACTCCCACCTGGACGTCGCCGCCACCGCCGCCGAGCTGGACCGGGTGATCCTGGCCCGGCTGATGGGCATCCCGGTCCGCTGAGGCGCGGGCGGGAGCGGGGGACGTGACCTGCGGCCCGGCCGGAGTGTCGGTGCCGGCTGCGATGATGGGCCCATCCTGCTGAACCACCCGGGGGAGCTGACGCCCGTGCCGGAAGGCCACATCATCCACCGTCTCGCCGCCGAGAACGCCAAGGCCTTCGGCGCCCGCCCGGTCCGGGTCTCCAGCCCGCAGGGCCGGTTCGCCGACGGCGCCGCACTGATCGACGGCCAACCGCTCGCCGAGGCGCAGGCCGTCGGCAAGCACCTCTTCCTCGGCTTCGAGGAGGGTGCCTGGGTGCACATCCACCTCGGCCTCTACGGCGGATTCACCTTCGGGGAGGGCCCCGCGCCCGAGCCGGTGGGCCTGGTCCGGCTGCGGATGGAGAACGACGACGCCTACGCCGACCTGCGCGGTCCCAACACCTGCGCGCTGATCACCGGGGCCGAGAAGGCCGCCGTCGCGGCCAGGCTCGGGCCCGACCCGCTGCGCGCCGACGCCGACCCGGAGCCGGCCTGGCGGCGGATATCCGCCAGCCGGACGACGGTCGCCGCGCTGCTGATGGACCAGAAGGTGCTGGCCGGCGTCGGCAACGTCTACCGCGCCGAGGTGCTGTTCCGGCTGGGCATCAGCCCGCACCGGGCCGGGCGCGACCTCTCCCGTGCCGAGTGGGACGCGATCTGGGCCGACCTCGTGGCCCTGATGCACGAGGGCGTCGGCGCGGGCCGGATCGACACCGTCCGCCCCGAGCACACGCCCGAGGCGATGGGCCGCCCCCCGCGCGTGGACGACCACGGCGGCGAGGTCTACGTGTACCGCCGTGCCGCCATGCCCTGCCTGGTCTGCGGTACGGAGGTCCGGACGGAGGAGCACGCCGCCCGGAACCTCTTCTGGTGCCCGGCCTGCCAGCAGGTGTAGTCGTCCCGGCCGCCGGGGGAGGGGTGCGGGCGAACCGACGGCCGGCCGGCCTGCCAGCCCGTAGGCTGGGGCCGGGCCGGTCGGAGGGAGCGGGCAGGTGGAGGGCTACGAGAAGGCCAACACCGTGTCGGGCACGGTGTACGGCAATGTGGTGCAGGGCCGGAACGTCGAGGTGCACGTGCACGGGGCGCGGCCGCCGCTCGGGGCGCCGCAGCAGGTCAGGAAGCCCCGCCGGACCTTCGTCAACCGGGCGAAGGAGCTCGCCGCGCTCACCGCGGCGCTCGGCCATCTCGACGGCTCCCGGCCGGTCGTGATCGCCTTCACCGGCCTCGGCGGCGTCGGGAAGACGGAGCTGGTCGCCCAGTTCGCGGCCGGCCACGCCGAGCACTTCCCGGACGGCCAGCTCTACGCCGACCTCGCCGCCCACCGCCACCTGGGCGGGGTGGACCTCGGCGAGATCCTGGCCGGTTTCCTGCGCGGCTTCGGGCTGGAGCCGCACCAGGTACCGGAGACGCTGCCCGAACGGGCCGCGCTGTTCCGGACGGTCACCGCCGACCGCCGGGTCCTGGTGTTCCTGGACAACGTCGACCACGCCGCCGAGGTCCGCACCCTGCTGCCGTCCACCGGGCTGGTGGTCGTCGCGGGCCGGCGGCGGCTGCCCGGGCTCGCGCTGGACGGCGCCGAGGTGCTGCGGCTCGACCCGCTCAGCACGACGGCCGGCACCGAGCTGGTCCGGGGCTGGCTCGGCCCGGGCCGGGGCACCGACCGGGAGCTGGAGGACCTGGTCGAGCTCTGCGGCGGCCTGCCGCTCGCGCTGAACGCGGTCGGCTCCCAGCTGCTCGACCGCAGTGGGCTCCGGGTGGACCGGGTGGTGGCGGAACTCGCGGACAAGGAGCGGAGATTGGCATCACTCGGCAGTGACGAGGGCGCGATCGGCGACGTCCTGGACGCGGTCTACCTCCGGCTGGCCGGCCATACCCGGGACCTCTACCACCTGATCGGGACCGTCCCGGGTCCGCACGTCTCCGTCGAAGTGGCCGAGGCGGTCGGCCTCGAACGAGTGCCGGACGGTCTCGCCGACCTGCTCGCCGCCCACCTGCTGGACGAGGTGGTGGACGACGGCCCGGAGGAGCGCTTCCGCACCCACGACCTCGTCCGGCTGCACGCCCGCGACCGTGCCCGCCGGCAGCCCGGCCGGGCGGAACTGCTGCGCGGGATCGTGGCGTACTACCGCGGCCGGGCCGCGCTGGCGGACCGGGCCGTGCTCGGTGACCGGCTGCGGCTCCAGGAGCCCGGTGGCGCGGAGCTGCCCGGCTTCGCCTCACGCGCCGAGGCGATGGAGTGGCTCCAGGCCGAACGGGCCAATCTGCTCGGCGCGGTCCGCGCGGCCGCGGAACAGCGCTGGCACGGCGAGGTGTGGCGGCTCTGCGAGTCGCTCTGGCCGCTGTACCACGGCCGCGGGCTCTACGACGACTGGACCGAGTCCCACCTGCTGGGCGTCGAGGCGGCCCAGTGGGACAACCGCCCGGACGCCGGGATCCGGATGCGCAACCAGCTCGCCCGGGCCTACCACGGGCGCAAGGAGTACCCGCGCGCGGCCGAGCAGTTGGCCGCGGCGTCCGCACTGCTCCCGCTGGTGGACGAGCCGCGGCTGGCCGGCCTGGTCCGTGAGACCGACGGGCTGCTCTGCCTCGCCGACGGCCGTCCGGAGCGGGCGGTGGAGCTGTTCACCCTGGCCCGGGAGGCCAACGAGGGCGACCCGCACGGGGTGGTGGTGCAGAGCTACCACCTCGGGCAGGCACTGATCGCGGCGGGCCGCCCCGAACAGGCGCTGGCCGTTCTCGACGAGGCGACCGCGACGGCCGGGCGGACGGCGGACTCCCCGATGCTGATGCGGCTGTCGCTCGTCCGGGCCCGCGCCCACCGGGCCCTGGGCCGGCTGGACCGGGCCGTCGTCCACGCGGGCGAGAGCGCCGACCGGGCCTTCGCCCTGGGCCAGGCGGCCAAGGAGGGCGAGGCGCACACGCTGCTCGTCGAGCTGGCGGACGAACTCGGTGACACCGGGCTGGCCGACCGCAGCCGGGCCCGGCTGCGGCGGCTTCGGGGCGAAGCCCAGGCGTTCTGACCCAGGGCTACGGCCGGCCGGTCGGAGGGCCTGCGGGGGGTGGGGCGTCGCCCCGCTCGGCCCCGGCGCCGGTCCGGCCGGGGGAGTCGGAGCCGTGGGCGCCGTCGTGGGCGGTCCGCCGGAAGTGCCGCGCGGCGAACTCGCCGAACCGGCGGGCGGCCTCGGTGCGGTAGGAGTCGCCGTCGCGGACCAGCCGCAGCTCCCGCCGGCAGCCGGGGGCCGCCAGCCGTACCCAGGCGACGGAGCCCCGGGGGCCCGAGCCGCGCGCCATCGCGGGCAGCAGCGCGGCCCCCAGGCCGGCCGCGACCAGCTCCAGTACGGCGCCCGGCTCGTCGCCCTCGCAGGCGACCACCGGCCGCACACCCGCCTCGGCGAAGAGCCGGTCGGCGAGCACCCGCTGCCAGTGGCCCGGGCGCGGGGTGACGAACAGTTCGCCGTCCAGCTCGGTCACCGCGACCTGCTCCCGCCCCGCCAGCCGGTGGCCGACGGGCACCGCCAGCAGCACCTCCTCGCGCAGCAGGACCACGGAGCTCAGGGCGGGTCCCGCCAGCGGCTGGGAGGCGAAACAGAGGTCCACCTCGCGGTCGCGGAGCTGACGGACCATCACATCGGCGGCGGACTGGCGCAGCCGGACCTCGACGTCCGGGTGAGCCGTCCGGAAGCGGGCGAGCACCCCGGCGAGGGTCAGCAGGGTCTCGGTGGCCACCGTCACGGTGCCGCCGGCGCCATCTGCGGCATCCGCCAACTCCCTTCGGCCGTCGTCGAGTTCGCGCAGTGCCCGGTCGACCCGCCGGAGGAAGGCCGCGCCGTGGCGGTTGAGGTGGATCCGGCGGCCCCTGCGGTCGAAGAGCGGAACACCCAGCTCGGTCTCCAGCCGGGCGATCATCCGGCTCACCGAGGGCTGGGCGACGCGCAGTTCCTCGGCCGCCCGGCTGACGTGCTCGTGGCGCGCTACGACCTGGAAACAGCGCAGCGCCAGCAGGTCCATCCGCCGCCCCCCCCGGGTCGGGCCGTTCCTCATAACCCGCAGGACATCATCTTATGCCGCATCAGGTCTTGGATCCGGCGAGCCGGGCACCCATAGCCTCCAGGAGGGGCCGCCGCGACCGGCCGGTGTCCCGACTCCACCACGGACCGACCCGCACTACGGACCGACCCGCACCACGGACCGACCCGCACCCCGCCCGCGCCGGACGCCCTGCCGAAGGAGGCCCCCGCCGTGTCCGAGAACCCGGCACCGCCGTACGAGAGTTACGTCGAACGCATCCTCGACGCCCTCCGTCGCTCCCCCGAGCACACCGCGCTGATCACCGCCGAGGGGCGCGCGGTCCCGGCCGGGGAGCTCCACGAAGCCGTCCTGCTCAGTGCCGCCGCCCTGGCGGAGCACGGCGTGCGCCGCGGCAGCACCGTCTCGCTGCTCGTCGGCGACCGCCCCGAGGCGCTGGTCGCGCGGTATGCGGCCAATCTCCTCGGCGCCCGGGTCGTCTCGCTCGGCCTCGGCTCGGCCCCCGGGACACAGGCGGCCATCGTGGACAGCGTCGGTACCGCCGCGCTGCTCGTCGACCCGGACCTGCGGACGGCGGGCGAGGCGCTGCTCGCGCTGGTCCGGGTACCGGCCGTGCTCACGCTGGACTCCGCCCCCACCGACTGGCACCCGGCGGCGGTGGCGGGTTCGGCGCTCCGCCCGGGCCGGACCGGGACGGCCACCGGGACCACCGCCGGGCCGAAGGGCGCCGCGCAGGCCGAGGACGACTGGTGCATCCGCTTCACCGGCGGCACCACCGGCATCCCCAAGGGCATCCGGATGGCACACGGCCCGTACGGCCGGCTGCTGGTCTCGCACGCCGCCCGCCTCGCGCCCTCCCCGCCGCCCCGCTTCCTCGCCTGCACCGCCCTCGCCCATATGGCCGGAATCGTCGCCGACGCCACGCTGCTCGCCGGGGGCACCGTCGTGCTGCGGTCCGGCTTCGACCCGCTCGACGTCATCACCGCCCTCGAACGGGAGCGGATCACCGACCTCTGGCTCCTGCCGCCGCTGCTGTACGAACTCCTGGACCACCCGGCCCTGGCCACCGCGGACCTGTCCGCCCTGCGCCGGGTCTTCTACGGCGGCACCCCCGCCTCCGCCGAGCGGCTGCACCGGGCGGCGGAGCTCCTCGGCCCAGTCCTGTACGGCTGGTACGGCCAGACCGAGGCCGGCAACATCACCGAGGTCCTGCCGCACGAGCACGGGGTGACCGGGCCGGACGGCCGGATCACGGTCGGCCGGGCGCAGGAGGGCGTCGAGATCGAGATCCGCGACCCGCGGGGCGCGGTGCTGCCCACCGGCCGCAACGGGGAGATCCACGTCCGGACGCCCATGCTCATGAGCGGCTACTGGCGCAGGCCCGACCTCACCGCGCAGGTGCTGCGGGACGGCTGGATCAGCACCGGGGACGTGGGGCACCTCGACGGCGACGGCTTCCTCCACCTCGTCGACCGGCTGAAGGAGATGGTCATCGTGGTGGGAGGCCACGTCTACCCGGCGGAGGTGGAGCAGGTGCTGCTCGCCCACCCCGCCGTCGCCCAGTGCGCGGCGTTCGGGACACGGCGGGCGGACGGGGGCGAGGAGCTCCAGGCGGCCGTCGTCCCGGCGGCCGGCCACCGGCTGGACCGGGAGCTGGTCCGGGGGTTCGTCACCGAACGGCTGGGCTCGATGTACGCGCCCGCCGCCGTGCACGTCCTCGACCGGCTGCCGCTGACCGAGGCGGGCAAGCCCGACCGGAAGCTGCTGCGGGCCACGCTCGGCCCGGACCACGGACAACCGGACCAGGGATAAATGGTCGGCGGGTCGAAGGGAGGGCGCGCTAGCATCCGGTGCCGATCAAGGAGAAGGACGTACACATGGGTGAGGACCAGCGGACCGGGACGCGGCTGGAGCTGTCGTACCGACCGACCGCGGAGGATTTCCGGGAGGCGCTGACCGCCCGGGCGAAGATCTCCGCCACGGGCCGGCGGACCCGTTGGCTGCTGACCGTGGCGGCGGTGTGCGCGGTGGTCGGCTCCGTCCTGTCCGTGACGTCGGGCGAGGGCATCAGCTCCTCACTCGTCGTGATGCTCCTCGTCACCCTGCTTCTGCTCGCCCTGCCGTGGCTCCAGGCGCGGCAGTTCCACCGCCTGACGGAGGGCAAGGGGGAGTACCGGGCCGTCGTCGACGACTCCGGCGTCACCGTCAGCACCGAGCAGTCGTCGAGCACCCTCACCTGGCAGGCCGCGCCGCGCTTCGTCGAGACGCCCCGGCTCTTCGTCCTGCTGAGCGGTGACCGGAACGCTTCCTGCCTCACGCTGCTGCCCAAGCGGGGCATCGCCGAGGGCACCGACGTCGACCGGCTCCGCGCCGTCCTGGACCGGCACCTGTCCAGGGCCGGGAAGCCCTAGCTGTTCTGACCCGGGCGGCGGGTGAACGCGACCCGGGTGCGGCGGTCGCCGGTGCGGACGGTGAGGCCGTGTTCCGGCAGGTCGGCCGGGTCGCCGCCGTCGGCGAGCCAGAGGGCGACGGCGGCGCCGAGCAGGAGGGGGTCGAGGTGCGGTGTGGCCGCACCCCAGGGGCGTTCGGCGTGGGCCTCCAGCAGCAGGCCGCCGCGGAGCCGCAGCAGATGGCGGGCCTTGCCGAGAGCGGCCACGGCCACGCCGAGGCCGGGCAGTTGGGCCGCGGTGTCGGCGAGCCAGCGCTCGGCGGGCAGTTCGGCGCGGACTTCGGTACGGGCCATCACCTCGGCGCTGTGACGCAGCGCGAGCGTCGGCTCCTCGGCGCTGACCGCGTAGCTGCCCCGGGCCTCGCGGTGGTCCGGGCCGACCGGGTAGCGCCGCAGGCGGACCTCGGTGCCCCGGCGCTCCCCTTCGACGTCGTACGCCGTCGGGCCGGGCAGGGCCGTGGGCAGCGGGACCGGTCGCGGGTACGGCGGCTGGCGAGGTTCGTCGTCCGGTTCGTCCACCTGCCGCAGATAGGAGTAGAGCAGCGGGCGCAGCAGCCGGGCGGACTGGCCCTGCCGGCCGAGCGAGCGGTCGGTGATCGGGCGCAGCGCGGCCCGGTCCGGCTTCGCCAGGGCCTGTTCCAGCTGGGTGAGCAGGTCGCCGTCGGGGTCGAGCGGCGGCGCGGCCTGGCCGAAGGCGTAGGTGGGGGAGCGGGGGTCGAGTTCGTCGGCGCCGGTGGCGACGAGCAGGGTGTGGCGTTCCAGGGCGGCGCCGTAGAAGGAGACCGAGCCGTGGTCGCCGATCAGGCAGTCGGCCGCGACGAGGGCGGCCTGCCAGCCCTGGTCGGGCGGGACGAGCCGCAGTCCGGACCGTTCGGCGGTGGCGAGCAGCGCCGCGGGGTCGTGCCGGGCCCAGATGTTGGGGTGCAGGACGACGGCGACGGTGTACTCGTCGGCGGGGAGCCGGCCGACCAGACGCAGCGGCAGGTCGGGGTGGCGTCCGAACAGGGAGTGCTCGCTCCAGGTCGAGTTGACGACGACGAGGCGGCGGCCGTCCACGGCGCCCAGCGCGGCGCGGTACCCGTCCCGGCCGTCCAGGCTGCGCAGCATCCGGTCGAAGCACGGGTCGCCGACCACGCGTGCGCGGGGCAGGGCCTCGGGGCAGGAGATCCGCAGCCGGTCGAGCTGCTCCTCGTGGGAGAGGCCGATCACCGCGGGGAACACCCGCCCCCAGTGGGTGAGTTCGCGGCGGGAGAGGCCGGCGGCGGAGACGGTGTCGCCGGTGGACTGGGTGACCAGGCGGTTGTAGCCGGCACCGTGCGGCAGCACGATCAGCGGGGCTTTCAGCCGGGCCATCGAGCGGTGCACCGCGCAGGCGACCGCGAGGTCGAACCGCCGCCGGGTGGCCTCGCGCCAGTCCAGCACGGTGATGCCGGTGAGGCCGGCGAGGAAGCCGTCGAGCCCGGTGGCGAACGCGGAGCCGGGGTTGACGGTGAGGTAGAGGTGGATGCCGTCCTGGCCGCGCAGCAGGGTGAGCACGTCCAGTACCCGGGTGGCGGAGGTGAGGGTGCGGGCGACCGCCAGCACGCGGGCCCTGACGGGCCGGGTGTCCCAGCGGTCGTCATCGGGCCAGGCGCGGGCCTGCGGGCGGAACGGCACACGAAGATCGTACTGAACCGCCCCTGGCCGGGGGCGGTTGTCCGGCTGTCCCCGAGGGACGGTCAGCCGGCGGCCGCGGAGGGCTCGTGGTGCTCGGCGGCGGCACACGAGTCCAGCAGGGGGCGCATGCCGTCGTCCACGAGCCGGTAGCGCACCACGCGGCCGTCCTTGTCGCCGCTGACCACGCCGGCCGTGCGCAGCAGGCGCAGGGCCTGGGAGACGGCCGGGTCACGCATGCCGGTGGCGACCGCGAGGTCGGTGACGGCGAGCGGGCCTGCCCGGTGCAGGGCGAGCAGCAGGGCGAGCCGCCCGGGGTCGGCGAGCAGCGAGAACCGCTCGGCCCAGGACCGGACGTGCGCGGTGTCGCCGATCGCGGCGATGGCCTCGCAGACCCGGTGTCCGTCGATGGTGCGGTGGCCCGCGCGGTCGGCCGGTACGAGATGCATGGCCCCATTCTTGCAGTCCGCGTCCTGTGATTCTGAACACCTGCGCAGGTGCGCAGCCTTGCAAGGGTGTCCCACGGGCCCTACGGTGTTCCCCGCCGTGGTGCTCGGGAATACCGGTGACGGATCCTCAGGGATCCCAGTCCGGAGCGGCCCTCGCCACTGTGATCGGGGGGAGTCGTCCGTACCCACGACGCCACTGGGCGCCTCGCGCGCCTGGGAAGGCGGGTACGGAAGCCCCGTAAGCCAGGAGACCGGCCACGGCATCTCACGAAGCCATTCCACGAGGTGCTGGAGCGTGATCCGAAGATGACCCTGCCCGAAACCGCCACCCCGGCGACACCGCCGGTGTTGCCCACTTTCCGTTGGAAACGCCAGGACACCATCCGCACGGCCGGGCTGATGGGGGTGATCCTGGCCATGCACGTGGCGGCGTTCGGGACGCTCATATTCCTGGTGGCACCGCACGAGTACACGGTCGGCACCCAGGTCTTCGGTGTGGGCCTGGGGATCACCGCCTACACCCTCGGCATGCGGCACGCCTTCGACGCCGACCACATCGCGGTGATCGACAACACCACCCGCAAGCTGATGGCGGACGGCAAGCGGCCGGTCTCCGTGGGCTTCTGGTTCGCGCTCGGGCACTCCTCGATGGTGGTGCTGATGGCCGCCCTGGTGGCGGGCGGGGCGCAGCTGGCCAACACGCTGATGGACGACGACTCCACCACCCACAAGTGGCTGGGCGTGGTCGGCACCACCGCCTCCGGTGCCTTCCTCTACCTGATCGGCGCGCTCAACCTGGCCGCCCTGCTCGGCATCCTGAAGGTGTTCCGGTCGATGCGGGCCGGCCGGTACGACGAGGCTGAGCTGGAGGAGCACCTCAACGCGCGCGGCTTCCTCGCCCGGGTGCTGAACCGGGCGACCCGCTCGATCACCCGGCCCGGCCAGATGTTCCCGGTGGGCATGGTGCTCGGCCTCGGCTTCGACACCGCGACCGAGGTGACCCTGATGGTGATGGCCGGCTCCGGCGCGGCGGCCGGTCTGCCCTGGTACGCGATCATCTGCCTGCCGCTGCTGTTCGCGGCGGGGATGAGCCTGTTCGACACGCTGGACGGGACGTTCATGAATTTCGCGTACCAGTGGGCGTTCGCCAATCCGGTGCGCAAGGTGTACTACAACCTGACCATCACTGGGCTGTCGATCGCGGTGGCGTTCATCATCGGCACCATCGAGCTGGTCGGGGTGCTGCACGAGAAGCTGGACCTCACCGACCCGGTCAGCGGGTGGATCGCCGACCTCTCGCTGGACAACGTCGGCTATGTGATCGTCGGCCTGTTCGTGGTGGTCTGGGTCGCGGCGATCGCCTACTGGCGGCTGGCCGGGGTGGAGCGGCGCTGGTCCCCGCAGACCCAGCACGCGGGTGCCCGGCCGACGCCGGCCGGGGAGGCCGCCGAGACCACGGAGGCCACGGAGGCCAAGGCCTGAGCCGGGCGCGGCCCGGCCCCGGCCCCGGCCCGGTCGGGCCCGCCCGACGGGCGGATCGGGGCGGCGCTCCGTAGGCTCGACGCATGGCTGATGCGTACGCGGGTCGGCGGGAGCGGCTGAGGGAGCACTGCGGTGCGACCGGGGCCGACGCGGCGCTGATCACCAGGCCGGCGAACGTGCGCTATCTGACCGGGTGCGCGCCCTGCGGGGCGACGCTGCTGCTCACCCGGGAGCGGGCGCTGCTGGCGCTGCCGGACGACCTGCCGCCGGACGACACCGGGGAGCACCTGCTCGGCGAGGACCTCACCCAGGTCCCGGTCGCGGCGGGGGAGGACACCGCGCTGGCCGCCGCCGCGGCCGCCGGGCGGCTCGGCGTGGACGACCTGGCGGTGGAGGAGCACGACCTGACGGTCACCCGGCACCGGTCGGTGGCGGGCCTCGCCGAGGGGGTCAGACTGGCGGGCCTCGGACCGGTGGTCGAGCGGCTGCGGGTGGTCAAGGACGAGCACGAGATCGCCGACCTGCGGATCGCCGCCGAGATCGCCGACCAGGCGCTCGGCGAACTGCTGGAGTCGATCCTGGTCGGCCGCACCGAACGGCACCTGGCGATGGAGCTGGAGCGCCGGATGATCGACCACGGTGCGGACCGGGCGGCCTTCCCGGTCTCGGTCGGCACCGGCAGCCACTCCGGCCAGCAGGCCCACCAGCCCACCGACCGCCGGGTGGAGGAGGGCGATTTCCTCACCGTCGTGCTCGGCGCCCAGTACCGGGGCTACGGCGTCTCCACCGCCCGGACCTTCGTGATCGGCGCCGCCCCCGCGCCCTGGCAGGTCGAGCTGCACCGGCTGGTGTTCCGGGCCCAACGGGCCGGACGGGAGGCGCTCGGGCCGGGCGTCGAGCAGTGCGTACCCGACCAGGCGGCCCGGGCGATCCTCCAGGCGGCCGGGCACACCGAGCCCTCCCCGCACCCGGTCGGGCACGGCATCGGGCTGGAGATCCGGGAGGCGCCGCGCCTGGGCCCGTCGGACATGGGTAAACTGGACAGCCGCGTGCCGGTCACCGTCGGCCCGGGAGTCCACCTCCCGGGTAAGGGCGGTGTCCGGATCGAGGACACGCTCGTGGTGCGCCCCCTCGAAGAGGGCGGGCCCGAGCTGCTCACCATCACCACCAAGGAGCTCCTCGCCCTGTGACCCGCGGCCGCCCGGCGGCTGCTGCGGGCGGCAGGACGCAACCCTTGGTTCCTTGACAGCTATATCCAGGAGTTAGTGCGCCCGTGGCTTCCACGAACGATCTCAAGAACGGCATGGTCCTCAAGCTGGAGGGCGGCAAGCTCTGGTCCGTCGTCGAGTTCCAGCATGTCAAGCCCGGCAAGGGCCCGGCCTTCGTGCGCACCAAGCTCAAGGAGGTCCTGACCGGCAAGGTCGTCGACAAGACCTTCAACGCCGGCACCAAGGTCGAGACCGCCAACGTCGACAAGCGCGGCATGCAGTTCTCGTACAAGGACGGCGAGAACTTCGTGTTCATGGACACGGACACCTACGACCAGGTGACGATCGAGCCCGCCGTCGTCGGCGACGCCGCCAAGTACCTGCTGGAGGGCTTCGACGCCCTGGTGGCCATGTACGAGGGCTCCCCGCTGTACATCGAGCTCCCGGCCTCGGTCGAGCTCGTGATCTCCCACACCGAGCCGGGCGTCCAGGGCGACCGCTCGACCGGCGGCTCCAAGCCGGCCACCCTGGAGACCGGCGCCGAGATCGCGGTGCCGCTGTTCATCGTGACCGGCGAGAAGATCAAGGTCGACACCCGCGACGGCAGCTACCTCGGCCGGGTGAAGTAAGTCCGTGTCGGCCGCACGCAGCAAGGCCCGTACCCGGGCCTTCCAGATCCTCTTCGAGGCCGACCACCGCGGGGTGGACCCGCAGCGCGTCCTCGCCGACTGGGTGGCCCGCGCCCGGGAGCCCAAGCCTGACGAGGGCACCCCGCAGGTCGGCGAGTACACCATGGAGCTGATCGAGGGCTACGTTCAGCACGCCCGCCGGATCGACGACCTGATCTCGCAGTACGCGGTGGGCTGGACGCTCGACCGGATGCCGATCGTGGACCGCAACGTCCTGCGGCTCGGCGCGTACGAGCTGATCTGGGAGGACGGCGTCCCGGACGCGGTCGTCCTGGACGAGGCCGTGGAGATCGCCAAGGAGTTCTCCACGGACGACTCCCCGGCGTTCGTCAACGGTCTGCTCGCCCGCTTCCTGGAGCTCAAGCCGAGCATCCGCCGCTAGGGATCGTCCGACGAACCCTGGGCACACCCCGACGCACGGCCGCCGGACCGGAAACGGTCCGGCGGCCGTCGTGCGTTCCGGACGGGTGGCGTATGTTGGGGCTACTCATCGGTAACCCCGCAGTGAAGGGCAGGCCACCCCCATGACCACGGCGACCCGCAGCGAGTTCGACCAGGGCATCGCCCTGACCCGGCACCCGGACGAGCCCGGCCGCTACGACGGTGAGCTGGGCGCCGGCTGGCAGATCGGCGGCGGCGTCAACGGCGGACTGCTGCTCGCGATGGCCGGCCACGCCCTCGCGCTGGAGCACGGCGAGCACACCGACCCCGTCTCGATCAGCGGCTACTACCTCTCCGCCTCCCACCCCGGCCCGGCCACCGTCCGCACCGAGGTGCTCCGCACCGGCCGCGGCCTCTCCACCGGCACCGCCTCGCTCAGCCAGGACGGCGTCGAGCGGCTGCGGGTGGTCGCCAGCCACGGCGACCTCGCCACCGCCGACGGCGAGGTGCGCACCACCGCCCGGCCGCCGCAGCTGCCCCCGCCGGACCGGTGCATCGGCATGGAGCACGCCCCGAAGGAGCTGGTCCGGCAGGCCGCCCTGCTGGACCGCTTCGACCTGCGGCTGGACCCGGCCACCGTCGGCTGGGCGCTCGGGCAGCCGTCCGGCACCGGCCGGATCCAGGGCTGGTTCAAGCTCGCCGACGGCCGCGAGCCCGACCCGCTGCTGCTCCTGCTGGTCGCCGACGCCCTGCCGCCGGTCACCTTCGACCTCGGCCTGCCCGGCTGGGCGCCCACCGTCGAGCTGACCGTCCACCTGCGGGCCAGGCCGGTGCCCGGCTGGCTGCGGGTCACCCACGCGACCCGCAACCTGGCCGGCGGCTACTTCGAGGAGGACGCCGAGGTCTGGGACGAGTCCGGCCGCCTGGTCGCCCAGTCCCGCCAGCTGGCCCGGGTGCCGCGCCCGGCGTGAGGCCCGGGGCGGACGCCCCAAACCGCGCCTCACGGTCGGTTACAGTCCTGTGACACGCCGTACGTGTGCGGCGCGCGGGGCGGGGGAGGACAACGGTCAGCGGCACGCCCGCCGCTGACCGTCACCCGTCCAGGACGCCCCAGGAGCCACCGATGAGCCGCAACGGCCGCACCCGCCGCATCACCGACTGCACCGCCGGCGGCGGCGGCCTCCGCCCCCGGCTGCGGTCGCCGCACGGGCGTCGCCGGGCCGACGCAGGCGAGCAGGCCTTTGTGATCGGTGTCCTGACCAGCGCCGCCGACTTCGAGCGGGCCCGCGCCTGGCGGCTGTCCGACGCCCCCGACTACGCGTGCTACCTGCGGGAGACCGCCGAACTGCTGGCCGAGGCACGCCGCCGGTTCGAGACCGTCCGGGCCCGGATGTTCCACCCGCAGGACTTCGAGGAGTTCTGCCTGCTGCACGGGCTCGACCCGGTCGAGCCGGCCGCCCGGGACCGCTACCTGGTCAACCCGCCGCTGCAGACCCAGCTCCTGGCCTACCAGGGCGAGGAGCTGGCCGGGGACTTCGTCCCGCGGCTGGCCCGGGCCCGGGAGAACGGGCTGACGCTGCGCCACGCCGACCTGCTGCTCGACGGCGGGCTCTACGACGAGCGGGGCCGCGGGGTCCGTGAGGCCTACCAGCGCGGGGCCGAGGTCTTCCGCCGGATGCTGGTCGGCGCCGGCCCCGGCGTGTACGAGCTGCGCCTCGCCGTGGACGCGCCGGGCGGGCGGCTGACCGCCGCGGCCCGGGTGCTGCAGTGGGAGGACGGCGTGGTGCGGATCAACGACGAGGACCTCGACCTGCTCTGCGCGGTGCTCTGCACGGGCCTGGCCAGGGAGCTGCCGGGGCTGGCGGTGCTGCACGGCTCGCAGGGCTCGGCGGAGGCCTGCGGGGAGTACCGGCCCTCGGCGTGGGCCTGGGCCAGCGGCGGGCAGGACTGGGCGCCGGCGGCCGGCCCGGTGCGGCTGGACGGGGTGGCGGCGGAGCCGGGCTACCGGCTGGACACGGTCTGCTGAATCCCGGCGCGCGCCGTCCGGACGCACGACGGCGCGGCACCCGTGAATCCGGGTGCCGCGCCCTGGCGCATTCACCGTCTCCGCTGGTGGGAGCCGGTGCGGCGGGACTTAGCCCGCCTCCTCCTCACGCACCGCACGGCGCGCGTCGGGGTTCAGCACGCCCCACGAGATCAGCTGCTCGGTGAGGATCGACGGCGACTGGTCGTAGATCACGGCCAGGGTGCGCAGATCGTCCTGGCGGATCGACAGCACCTTGCCGTTGTAGTCGCCGCGCTGGCTCTGGATGGTCGCCGCGTACCGCTGCAGCGGACCGGCCTTCTCGGAGGGCACCTGGGTCAGTCGCTCCAGGTCCAGCACCAGGCGTGGCGGCGGTTCGGCCGCACCACCGGGCGTACCGCCGGGCAGGAGCTCCTGCACCGGGACGCCGTAGAACTCCGCCAGCTCGGCCAGCCGCTGCACGGTGACCGCACGGTCGCCGCGCTCGTACGAGCCGACGACGACTGCCTTCCAGCGCCCCTGGGACTTCTCCTCGACACCGTGCAGGGAGAGACCCTGCTGAGTGCGGATCGCTCGGAGCTTGCCTCCGAGTTGCTTCGCGTAGTCGCTGGACATTGATCTCCCCGGACGAGATTGCTTCGCGTTCAGTGGTGGGTCACGGGCGATTGCCGACGCCGTTACCGGTGGGTCCGACGTCCGTCTCGTAACTCACTGTGAGGTTACGTAGAGTGAGGTAGTTGCGTCAAGCCGAATGGGGCAGTCGTGCGAATGGTCCGCATCGGTGATGCGTCCGGCGCGTTAACCCGATGAAGCGGAATGATGGACGTCTGTTTGCCGGAGGGCGCGCTGGTAGGATGACCGAAGCCCACGCCGCATCGGCGGGGGCGATCCCAGACATCCTTTAAGGCCCGTCCCGTGAGGCGGGGAAGGAGGTCCGCTTCGGCATGACCGCAGACCACGAAACGACGCCGCGTCCGCCGCACCAGGTGCTGGACGGTACGGACATCACCCGGGTGATCACCCGGATAGCGCATGAGATCGTCGAGCGCGCCAAGGGCGCGGAGGACGTCGTCCTGCTCGGCATCCACACCAGGGGCGTCCATCTCGCCCGCCGCCTGCACGCCAGGCTGGCCCAGATCACCGGCCGCGAGATTCCGCTCGGCACCCTGGACATCACCATGTACCGGGACGACCTGCGGCTGAAGCCCGCCCGTGCCCTGGAGCACACCGAGATCCCGGCCGACGGCATCGACGGCAAGCTCGTCATCCTCGTCGACGACGTGCTCTTCTCCGGCCGCACCATCCGCGCCGCGCTCGACGCGCTCAACGACATCGGCCGCCCGCGCGCCGTCCAGCTCGCCGTCCTGGTCGACCGCGGCCACCGCGAGCTGCCCATCCGGGCCGACTACGTGGGCAAGAACCTCCCCACCTCGCTGCGCGAGGCCGTCCAGGTCCGCCTCGCCGACACCGACGGCGTGGACGCCGTCCTGGTCGGCGACCGCGACTACGCGTCCCGCTCCTCGCAGGCCCTGGCCTCCCAGCCGTCCGAACCGCACCTCCCGGAGTAACCGCGTGAAGCGCCACCTCGTCTCCGCCGCCGACCTCACCCGCGACGACGCGCTGCTCATCCTGGACACCGCCGAGGAGCTGGCCCAGCTCTCCGGACGAGCCGTCAAGAAGCTGCCCACGCTCCGCGGCCGCACCGTCGTCAACCTCTTCTTCGAGGACTCCACCCGCACCAAGACCTCCTTCGAGGTCGCCGAGAAGCGGCTCTCCGCCGACGTCATCAACTTCTCCGCCAAGGGCTCCTCCGTCTCCAAGGGCGAGAGCCTCAAGGACACCGCGCTCACCCTGCAGGCGATGGGCGCCGACGCGGTCGTCATCCGCCACCACGCCTCCGGCGCGCCCGCCCGGCTCGCCCAGTCCGACTGGCTGCACGGCAGCGTCATCAACGCCGGTGACGGCACCCACGAGCACCCCACCCAGGCGCTGCTCGACGCCTTCACCATCCGCCGCCACCTCAACCCGGGCCTCGGGCAGGACCTCGCGGGCCGGCGGGTGACCATCGTCGGCGACATCCTGCACAGCCGGGTCGCCCGCTCCAACGTCCACCTGCTCACCACCCTCGGCGCCCAGGTCACCTTCGTCGCCCCGCCGACGCTGCTGCCGATCGGCATCGAGAACTGGCCCTGCGAGGTCAGCTACGACCTGGAGCGGGTGCTCCCCAAGACGGGCGCGCTGATGATGCTCCGGGTGCAGCGCGAGCGGATGAACGCCGCGTTCTTCCCGACCGAGCGCGAGTACAGCCGCCGCTACGGCCTGGACGGCATCCGGATGGCGCAGCTGCCCGAGCACGCCGTCGTGCTGCACCCCGGCCCGATGGTCCGCGGCATGGAGATCACCGCCGAGGTCGCCGACTCGCCGCGCTGCACCGTGGTCGAGCAGGTCGCCAACGGCGTCTCCGTCCGGATGGCCGTCCTCTACCTGCTCCTCGGCGGAGCCACCCTCTCCGACGCCCCCCGTAACGACTCCAGCGAGACCGCCCAGTGAACGAGCGAAGCGAGCGAACCGACAGCATGGTCACCTACCTGATCCGCAACGCCCAGATCCTCGGCGGCGCCCCGCAGGACCTCTACCTCGCCGACGGCGTCGTCCGCGAGATCGGCACCGCCCTCACCGTCGAGGCGGACATCGAGATCGACGCCACCGGCCTGATCGCGCTGCCCGGCCTGGTCGACCTGCACACCCACCTGCGCGAGCCCGGCCGGGAGGACGCCGAGACCGTCCTCACCGGCACCCAGGCCGCCGCCAAGGGCGGCTTCACCGCCGTGCACGCGATGGCCAACACCTTCCCGGTGGCCGACACCGCCGGCGTGGTCGAGCAGGTCTGGCGGCTCGGCCAGGAGTCCGGCTACTGCGACGTGCAGCCGGTCGGCGCCGTCACCGTCGGCCTGGAGGGCAAGAAGCTCGCCGAGCTGGGCGCGATGCACGACTCCGCCGCGGGCGTGCGGGTCTTCTCCGACGACGGCAAGTGCGTGGACGACGCGGTGATCATGCGCCGCGCCCTGGAGTACGTGAAGGCCTTCGACGGGGTCGTCGCCCAGCACGCCCAGGAGCCGCGGCTCACCGAGGGCGCCCAGATGAACGAGGGCCAGGTCTCCGGCGAGCTCGGGCTCGGCGGCTGGCCGGCCGTCGCCGAGGAGGCGATCATCGCCCGCGACGTGCTGCTCGCCGCGCACGTCGGCTCCCGCCTGCACGTCTGCCACGTCTCCACGGCGGGCTCGGTGGAGATCATCCGCTGGGCCAAGGCCAAGGGCTGGGACGTCACCGCCGAGGTCACCCCGCACCACCTGCTGCTCACCGACGAGCTGGTCCGCTCCTACGACCCGGTCTACAAGGTGAACCCGCCGCTGCGCACCGAGGCCGACGTGCAGGCGCTGCGCAAGGCGCTCGCGGACGGCACCATCGACGCCGTCGCCACCGACCACGCGCCGCACCCGGCCGAGGACAAGGACTGCGAGTGGGCCGTCGCCGCGATGGGCATGGTCGGCCTGGAGACCGCGCTGTCGGTCGTCCAGCAGACCATGGTCGACACCGGCCTGCTGAACTGGGAGGGCGTCGCCGACCGGATGTCGCACCGCCCGGCCCGGATCGGCCGTCTCACCGGACACGGGCGTCCGGTCTCGGTCGGTGAACCGGCCAACCTGGTGCTGTTCGATCCCGCGTACCGTGGTGCCGTGAACCCCGACAGCTTCGCCACCCGCAGCCGCAACACCCCCTACCGGGGCCTGGACCTGCCCGGACGGGTGCACGCCACCTTCCTGCGGGGCACCGCCACCGTGCTGGCCGGCGAGCTGGCCGTGCAGGGCGGGCTGGCGTGACCCCCTTCGCCCCGCTCGCCCAGGAGCAGGCCAAGGTCACCAACTGGCCCGGGTACATCGGCTGGGCCGTCGGCCTGCTGATCGTGATCGGCCTGGTCTACTGGCTGATGCGCCAGGGCTGGAACTGGCGCCGCACGCTCCAGTCCGGCCTCCCCGCACTGCCCGCCGTGCCGGCCGGCGCGGGCCGGACCATCCTGGAGACCAGCGGCCGGTACCACGGCACCACCACCGCCGGGAACTGGCTGGACCGGGTCGTCGCGCACGGCCTGGGCACCCGCAGCCGCGCCGACCTGACCCTCGGCGAGGACGGGCTGCTGGTCCGGCGGCCCGGTGACGTCGACCTCTGGATCCCGGCCGCCAACCTGACCGGGGCCCGGACGGACTCCGGGATCGCCGGCAAGGTCGTCCCGTCCGGACTGCTCGTCGTCACCTGGACGCTCGACGGCACCGCACTGGACTCCGGCTTCCGGGCCGACCACCCCGACGAGCACGCCGCCTGGGTCGAGGCGATCGCTCGCATCGCAACACGTACGAAGACGAAGACGGAAGAGGCCGCCACATGACCGCACCTGCCCCCACCACGCAGCGCCAACGGCGGGAACGAGTCCCCGCCGTGCTCGTCCTGGAGGACGGCCGGACCTTCCGCGGCCAGGCCTACGGCGCCCTCGGCGAGACCTTCGGCGAGGCGGTCTTCAACACCGGCATGTCCGGTTACCAGGAGACCCTGACCGACCCGTCGTACCACCGCCAGGTGGTCGTGATGACCGCCCCGCAGATCGGCAACACCGGCTGGAACGACGAGGACGACGAGTCCAGGCAGATCTGGGTCGCCGGCTACGTCGTGCGCGACCCCGCCCGCGTCCCGTCCAACTGGCGCTCGCGCCGCTCGCTGGACGAGGAACTGCACAACCAGGGCGTCGTCGGCATCAGCGGCATCGACACCCGGGCGCTCACCCGCCACCTGCGCGAGCGCGGCGCCATGCGCTGCGGAATCTTCTCCGGCACGGCGCTGGAGGACGACACCACCCTGCTGGCCAAGGTGCAGCAGGCGCCCGAGATGAAGGGCGCCGACCTGTGCGCCGAGGTCGCCACCACCGAGCCGTACGTGGTGCCCGCCATCGGTGAGAAGAAGTTCACCGTGGCCGCGCTGGACCTCGGCATCAAGGCGATGACCCCGCAGCGGATGGCCGAGCGCGGCATCGAGGTGCACGTGCTGCCGGCCAACTCGACCATCGAGGACATCTACGCCGTCAACCCGGACGGCGTGTTCTTCTCCAACGGCCCGGGCGACCCGGCCACCGCCGACCACCAGGTCGCCGTCGCGCAGGGGGTGCTGGAGCGCAGGACCCCGTTCTTCGGCATCTGCTTCGGCAACCAGATCCTCGGCCGCGCGCTGGGCTTCGGCACCTACAAGCTCAAGTACGGCCACCGCGGCATCAACCAGCCGGTGCAGGACCGCACCACCGGCAAGGTCGAGGTCACCGCGCACAACCACGGCTTCGCCGTGAACGCACCGCTGGACAAGGTGAGCGACACCCCGTACGGCCGGGTCGAGGTCTCCCACGTCTGCCTCAACGACGACGTGGTCGAGGGCCTCCAGGCGCTCGACGTGCCCGCCTTCAGCGTGCAGTACCACCCCGAAGCGGCGGCCGGCCCGCACGACGCGGCCTACCTCTTCGACCGGTTCGTCGAGCTCATGCGAGGCGACGACAACAGCGTGAAGCTCATGGAGGGCCAGCGTGCCTAAGCGCACTGACATCAAGTCCGTCCTGGTCATCGGGTCCGGCCCGATCGTGATCGGCCAGGCCGCCGAGTTCGACTACTCGGGCACGCAGGCCTGCCGGGTGCTCAAGGCCGAGGGCCTGCGGGTCATCCTGGTCAACTCCAACCCGGCCACGATCATGACCGACCCGGAGATCGCCGACGCCACCTACGTCGAGCCGATCACCCCGGAGTTCGTCGAGAAGATCATCGCCAAGGAGCGCCCCGACGCGCTGCTCCCCACCCTCGGCGGGCAGACCGCGCTCAACACCGCGATCTCCCTGCACTCCGCCGGCACGCTGGAGAAGTACGGCGTCGAGCTGATCGGCGCCGACGTCGTGGCGATCAACAAGGGTGAGGACCGCGAGCTCTTCAAGGGCGTCGTCGAGGCCGTCAACGCCAAGATCGGCCACGGCGAGTCCGCCCGCTCGGTCATCTGCCACACCATGGACGACGTGCTGGCCGGGGTCGACACCCTCGGCGGCTACCCGGTCGTCGTCCGGCCCTCCTTCACCATGGGCGGCGCCGGCTCCGGCTTCGCCCACAACGAGGAGGACCTGCGCCGCATCGCCGGCCAGGGCCTGACCCTCTCGCCGACCACCGAGGTGCTCCTGGAGGAGTCCATCCTCGGCTGGAAGGAGTACGAGCTCGAGCTGATGCGCGACAAGAACGACAACGTCGTGGTCGTCTGCTCGATCGAGAACTTCGACCCGATGGGCGTGCACACCGGTGACTCGATCACCGTCGCCCCGGCGATGACGCTGACCGACCGCGAGTACCAGATCCTGCGCGACATCGGCATCGCCGTCATCCGCGAGGTCGGCGTCGACACCGGCGGCTGCAACATCCAGTTCGCCGTCAACCCGGACGACGGCCGGGTCATCGTCATCGAGATGAACCCGCGCGTCTCCCGCTCCTCCGCGCTGGCGTCCAAGGCCACCGGCTTCCCGATCGCCAAGATCGCCGCGAAGCTCGCCGTCGGCTACACCCTGGACGAGATCCCCAACGACATCACCGAGCAGACCCCGGCCTCCTTCGAGCCGGCCCTCGACTACGTCGTGGTCAAGGTCCCGCGGTTCGCGTTCGAGAAGTTCCCGAGCGCCGACGCCACGCTGACCACCACCATGAAGTCCGTCGGCGAGGCCATGGCCATGGGCCGCAACTTCCCCGAGGCGCTCAACAAGGCGCTGCGCTCGCTGGAGAAGAAGGGCTCCCAGTTCACCTGGACCGGCCCGGTCGGGGACAAGGCCGCGCTGCTGGAGAAGGCCGTCGTGCCGACCGACGGCCGGATCAACACCGTCATGGAGGCCATCCGGGCCGGCGCCACCCAGGAGGAGGTGTTCGAGGCCACCAGGATCGACCCGTGGTTCGTCGACCAGCTCTTCCTGCTCGACGAGATCGCCGCCGAGCTGGCCGGGGCGGGCGAGCTCACCCCCGAGCTGCTGCGCCACGCCAAGCGGCACGGCTTCTCCGACCAGCAGATCGGCGAGATCCGCGGCCTCAAGCCGGACGTGGTCCGCGAGGTCCGGCACGCCCTCGGCATCCGCCCGGTGTTCAAGACCGTCGACACCTGTGCCGCCGAGTTCGCCGCCAGGACCCCGTACTTCTACTCGTCCTACGACGAGGAGAACGAGGTCGCCCCGCGCACCAAGCCCGCCGTGATCATCCTCGGCTCCGGCCCCAACCGCATCGGCCAGGGCATCGAGTTCGACTACTCCTGCGTCCACGCCTCGTTCGCGCTGGCCGACGCCGGGTACGAGACCGTGATGGTCAACTGCAACCCGGAGACCGTCTCCACCGACTACGACACCTCCGACCGGCTCTACTTCGAGCCGCTCACCCTGGAGGACGTGCTGGAGATCGTCCACGCCGAGCAGCAGGCCGGACCGCTGGCCGGCGTCATCGTCCAGCTCGGCGGCCAGACCCCGCTCGGCCTGGCCCAGGCGCTCAAGGAGAACGGCGTCCCGATCGTCGGCACCCAGCCCGAGGCGATCGACCTCGCCGAGGAGCGCGGCGCCTTCGGCCGGGTGCTGCGCGACGCCGGCCTGCCGGCCCCCAAGCACGGCACCGCCTTCTCCTTCGACGAGGCCAAGTCGATCGCCGACGAGATCGGCTACCCGGTCCTGGCCCGCCCGTCCTACGTGCTCGGCGGCCGCGGCATGGAGATCGTCTACGACGAGGCCTCGCTCGCCTCCTACCTGGAGCGGCACGCCGGCCTGATCTCCGAGCACCCCGTCCTGATCGACCGCTTCCTCGACGACGCGGTGGAGATCGACGTCGACGCGCTCTACGACGGCACCGAGCTCTACCTCGGCGGCGTCATGGAGCACATCGAGGAGGCCGGCATCCACTCCGGCGACTCCGCCTGCGCCCTGCCCCCGATCACCCTCGGCGGCTACGACATCAAGCGGCTGCGCGCCTCCACCGAGGGGATCGCCCGCGGCGTCGGTGTGCGCGGTCTGATCAACATCCAGTTCGCCCTCTCCGGCGACATCCTCTACGTGCTGGAGGCCAACCCGCGCGCCTCCCGCACCGTGCCGTTCACCTCCAAGGCCACGGCCGTGCCGCTGGCCAAGGCCGCCGCCCGGATCTCGCTCGGCGCCACCATCGCCCAGCTGCGTGCCGAGGGCCTGCTCCCGGCCGAGGGCGACGGCGGCACCCTGCCGGCCGACTGCCCGATCTCCGTCAAGGAGGCCGTGATGCCGTGGAGCCGCTTCCGCGACGTCCACGGCCGCGGCGTGGACACCGTGCTCGGCCCGGAGATGCGCTCCACCGGCGAGGTCATGGGCATCGACAAGGTCTTCGGCACGGCGTACGCCAAGTCGCAGGCCGGCGCCTACGGCGCGCTCCCGACCAAGGGCAAGGTCTTCGTCTCCGTCGCCAACCGCGACAAGCGCAACCTGGTCTTCCCGGCCCGCGCGCTGGTCGGCCTCGGCTTCGAGCTGCTCGCCACCGCCGGCACCGCCGAGGTGCTGCAGCGCGGCGGCATCCCCGCCACCGTGGTGCGCAAGCACAGCGAGGGCGAGGGCCCGAACGGCGAGAAGACGATCGTCCAGCTGATCCACGAGGGTGCGGTCGACCTCATCATCAACACGCCGTACGGCACCGGTGGCCGCCTCGACGGCTACGAGATCCGCACCGCGGCCATCGCCCGCGCCGTGCCCTGCCTGACCACCGTCCAGGCCATGGGCGCCGCCGTCCAGGGCATCGACGCGCTGCTGCGCGACGAGGTCGGGGTGATGTCGCTCCAGGAGCACGCCGAGCTGATCAACGCCGGCCGCGCCAAGTAGCACCACCGCAGTGGGGGGCACCGAACCGCCTGGTGCCCCCCACTGCCATGCCCGCCCCTCGTCCGTCGCCGTCCGCCGCGCCCGCCGTCGCCCGTCGCGCCCGCGCCTCCTGTTGGGAGCTGCCATGTACAAGCTGCTGTTCGATCTCGTCTTCAAGAAGATGGACCCCGAGAAGGCCCACCACCTCGCCTTCTTCTGGATCCGGCTGGCCTCCTCCGTGCCCGGCCTGCGCACCCTGGTGCGCCTGGTGCTCGCCCCGCGCGACCGGGCCCTGCACACCACCGCCCTCGGCCTCGACCTGCCCGGCCCGTTCGGTCTGGCGGCCGGCTTCGACAAGAACGGCGTCGGCATCGACGGCCTGTCGATGCTCGGCTTCGACTACGTCGAGATCGGCACCATCACCGGCGAGCCCCAGCCCGGCAACCCGGCGCCCCGGCTCTTCCGCCTGGTCGAGGACCGCGCGCTGATCAACCGGATGGGCTTCAACAACCAGGGCTCGGCCCGGGTCGCCGCCCGCCTCGCGGCCCGCCCGCACACCAGCTCCACCCCCGTGGTCGGCATCAACATCGGCAAGACCAAGGTGGTCGAGGAGGCCGACGCGATCGCCGACTACGTCAAGAGCACCGAGCGCCTCGCCAAGTACGCCGACTACCTGGTGGTCAACGTCAGCTCGCCGAACACCCCCGGGCTGCGCAACCTCCAGGCCGTCTCCCACCTCGGCCCGCTGCTGTCCGCCGTCCGCGAGGCCGCGGACCGCACCACCCCGCACCATGTGCCGCTGCTGGTGAAGATCGCCCCCGACCTGGCCGACGAGGACATCGACGCGGTCGCCGACCTCGCCCTGGAGCTCGGCCTGGACGGCATCATCGCCACCAACACCACCATCGGCCGCGAGGGCCTGCGCGAGAGCGCCGCCCGGATCGAGGAGATCGGCATGGGCGGCCTGTCCGGCGCCCCGCTCAAGGCCCGCGCCCTGGAGGTGCTGCAGCGCCTGCGCGCCCGGACCGAGGGCCGGCTGACGCTGGTCTCGGTCGGCGGCATCGAGACCGCCGAGGACGCCTGGCAGCGCATCATCCACGGCGCCGACCTGGTCCAGGGCTACAGCGCCTTCATCTACGAGGGTCCGTTCTGGTGCCGCCGCATCCACAAGGGCCTCTCCGCCCGCGTCCGGGCCGGCGGCTTCCGCGACCTGGCCGCCGCCGTCGGCAGCGCCAAGGCCTCCTGACCCCCTCTCACGAACTCACGAACGTTCCGGAAAGGACGTCATGACCCTCGCCCCGTTCGGCGCCCGCCTGCGCCACGCCCTCGACACCCGCGGCCAGCTCTGCGTCGGCATCGACCCGCACGCCTCCCTGCTCGCCGCCTGGGGGCTCGGCGACGACATCGCCGGCCTGGAGACCTTCAGCCGCACCGTGGTCGAGGCGCTGGCCGACCGGGTGGCCGTGCTCAAGCCGCAGGCCGCCTTCTTCGAGCGCTTCGGCAGCCGGGGCGTCGCGGTCCTGGAGAAGTCCGTGGAGGAGGCCCGCGCGGCCGGTGCGCTGGTCCTGATGGACGCCAAGCGCGGTGACATCGGCTCCACCATGGCCGCGTACGCCGAGGCCTTCCTGGCGCCCACCAGCCCGCTCTTCTCGGACGCCGTCACCGTCAGCCCCTACCTGGGCTTCGGCTCGCTGCGCCCGGCGCTCGACCTGGCGGCCGCGAACGGCGCCGGCGTCTTCGCGCTGGCGCTCACCTCCAACCCGGAGGGTGCCGAGGTGCAGCGCGCGACCGGCGCGGACGGCACCTCGGTGGCCGCCTCGGTGCTGCGGCAGCTGGCCGCCGAGAACGCCGGTGCCGAGCCGCTGGGCTCGTTCGGCGCGGTGGTCGGGGCGACCCTGGCGGACGCGGGCGTGGACCTGGCGATCAACGGCCCGCTGCTGGCCCCCGGGATCGGCGCCCAGGGCGCGACCATGGCGGATCTGCCGCGGGTGTTCGGCGCCTCGGTGCGCAACGTGGTGCCGAGCGTCAGCCGGGACGTGCTCCGGCACGGACCGTCGGTGCCGGCCCTGCGGGCGGCGGCGGAGCGCTTCGTCGGCGAGTACGCGGACGCGGTGAAGTAGGGCGCCGAAGTAGCGCGCGGCGGCGGCGGGTTCGGCTCCGCCCGGTCCGCCGGCGTCGCGTGGGACGGCCTCGCGGTGCGCCGGTAGCGCGCTGCGACGGCACGGACGGGTGGTGTGACGCCCGGCGACTTGACGTGAGCGCCGTCACATCGGTGCCGCCAAAGGTCCGCAATCGCGGTCATTTTGCCCCGGAAAGTCCTGGTCGGCCTTGGCTGACCAGGACTTTTCGTGTTCTTTTCCTGACGCGGCGCCGCAATCCGGGTAGTGTCCGGCGATAGGTCATCGAAGAGCGGCGATTCCCGTTGCTCTCGCAGGTCAGAGCCGTACGGTTCCCCTGTGGCCGGTGTCCTGGGAACCACCAGTCATAGCTCAATCCCTTCCTTCCACACCCTGAGGTGAACGGCGTGGCTCTTCCGCCCCTTACCCCTGAACAGCGCACCGCCGCGCTCGCCAAGGCCGCCGAGGCTCGCCGGGAGCGCGCCGAGGTCAAGAACCGGCTCAAGCACTCCGGCGCCTCCCTGCACGAGGTGATCAAGGCCGGCAAGGCCGACAACGACGTGATCGGCAAGATGAAGGTCTCCGCACTGCTGGAGTCCCTTCCGGGCGTCGGAAAGGTCCGTGCCAAGCAGATCATGGAACGTCTCGGCATCAGCGAGAGCCGTCGCGTCCGCGGCCTCGGTACGAACCAGATCGCCTCCCTGGAGCGGGAGTTCGGCGGGGGTGCCGCCTGACCGTGCCCCGTGGTCCCGGCATCGTCCGCGATCCGGGATAATCGGTGCATGAGTGAGCGTCCGCGGCTGACCGTGCTCTCCGGCCCCTCGGGGGTCGGCAAGAGCACGGTCGTCGCTCATATGAGGAAGCAGTACCCCGAGGTCTGGCTCTCGGTGTCGGCGACGACCCGCCACCCGAGGCCCGGCGAGCAGGACGGGGTCCAGTACCACTTCGTCGACAACGACGAGTTCGACAAGCTGATCGCCAACGGCGAGTTGCTGGAGTGGGCGGTGTTCGCGGGCAACCGCTACGGCACCCCGCGCTCGGCGGTGCTGGAGAAGCTGGACCGCGGCGAGCCGGTCCTGCTGGAGATCGACCTGCAGGGCGCCCGTCAGGTGCGCGAGTCGATGCCCGAGGCCCAGCTCGTGTTCCTGGCTCCGCCGAGCTGGGACGAGCTGGTCCGCCGGCTGACCGGCCGGGGCACCGAGTCGCAGGACGTGATCGAGAAGCGGCTGGAGGCCGCCAGGGTCGAGCTGGCCGCGGAGTCGGAGTTCGACACAACCCTTGTCAACACCTCCGTCGAGCAGGTAGCGGCCGAACTGCTAGCCTTGCTCGGTGTAGCCTGACCTGTCTGTCTTTTCCACCTTTCGGAAGGTTTTCGCGTGTCCTCTTCCATGACCGCGCCCGAGGGCATCATCAACCCGCCGATCGACGAGCTGCTTGAGGCCACCGACTCCAAGTACAGCCTCGTGATCTACGCCGCCAAGCGCGCGCGTCAGATCAACGCCTACTACTCGCAGCTCGGTGAGGGCCTGCTGGAGTACGTCGGCCCGCTGGTCGACACCCACGTGCACGAGAAGCCGCTGTCGATCGCGCTGCGCGAGATCAACGCGGGCATGCTCACCGCGGAGGCGGTCGAGGCGGAGACCCGCTGAGCGGTCGTTGCCTGTTCTCTTGCCCGAAGGGCCCGGCGGAATCGTTTCCGCCGGGCCCTTCGGCCTGTCCGGGGCCGGGTGTTGGGCGGACGGCGTGCGTGCGCGGCTGTGCGTTCCGCCACAGTGCGGGTGATCGTCACGGGGCCGTAGGGTGAGCACGTTCTGACCAGGCCGGAGGAGGAAACGGGAGCATGAGCGCGAGCACGGACGCGAGTACGGACCGGACGGGCACGCAGGCCCCGCGGGTGGTTCTCGGCGTCAGCGGCGGCATCGCCGCCTACAAGGCCTGTGAACTGCTGCGCCGTTTCGCCGAGTCCGGCCACCAGGTCACCGTGGTGCCCACCGCCGCCGCGCTGCACTTCGTCGGCGAGGCCACCTGGGCCGCGCTCTCCGGCCGGCCGGCCGCCACCGAGACCTGGGACAAGGTCCACGAGGTGCCGCACGTGCGGATCGGCCAGCAGGCCGACCTGGTCGTGGTCGCCCCGGCCACCGCCGACCTGATGGCCAGGGCGGCCCACGGGCTGGCCGACGACCTGCTCACCAACACCCTGCTCACCGCCCGCTGTCCGGTGGTGCTGGCGCCCGCCATGCACACCGAGATGTGGGAGCACCCGGCCACCCGGGAGAACGTCGCCACCCTGCGCCGCCGCGGTGTCATCGTGCTGGAGCCCGCGGTCGGGCGGCTCACCGGCAAGGACACCGGCAAGGGGCGGCTGCCCGAGCCGTCCGCGATCTTCGACGCCTGCCGGGCCGTGCTGCGCCGGGGCGCACCGTCGGGTGACCTGGCGGGCCGGCACGTGGTGGTGTCGGCCGGCGGGACGCGCGAGCCGCTGGACCCGGTGCGCTTCCTCGGCAACCGCTCCTCCGGCAAGCAGGGCTACGCGCTCGCCGCGACCGCCGCGGCGCGGGGCGCCCGCGTGACATTGATCTCGGCCAATGCCGAGCCGGCCGATCCGGCCGGGGCGGATGTGGTGCATGTCTCGACCGCGCTGGAGCTCCGGGACGCCGCGCTGAAGGCGGCGGCGGACGCGGACGCCGTGGTCATGGCCGCCGCGGTGGCCGACTTCCGGCCCGCCGAGTACGCCACCGGCAAGATCAAGAAGGTCGAGGGGGTCGAGCCGGCGCCGGTCGCGCTCGTCCGGAACCCGGACATCCTGGCGGAGCTGTCGGCCCACCGTGCCCGTTCGGGTCAACTGGTCGTGGGTTTCGCGGCGGAGACGGACGACGTGCTCGCCAACGGCCGCGCCAAGCTCGCACGCAAGGGCTGTGACCTGCTGGTGGTCAACGAGGTGGGGAACGGGAAGGCGTTCGGTACGGACGTCAACGAGGCCGTGGTGCTCGGCTCGGACGGGAGTGAGACGGTTGTTCCGGTGGGGCCCAAGGAGGCGCTCGCCGATGTCGTCTGGGACCTGATCGCGAAGCGGCTGGAACCGGTCGCCCGGTGATCTGAACCGACAATCGTCCGGTCTTGATTTCCGGAATGGAGTGACGGTTGCCGGTAGCCGACCGTTACACTCCAGGAATCAAGTCTTTCCGGATGTCCCCGGTCCGCCGGGGGCCTTCAGTCAGCAGCCGCTGCAACCCCAGGGAGCGCTGTGTCTCGCCGCCTGTTCACCTCGGAATCCGTGACCGAGGGACACCCCGACAAGATCGCTGACCAGATCAGCGACACCATCCTTGACGCTCTCCTTCGTGAGGACCCGAAGTCCCGGGTCGCCGTGGAGACGCTCATCACCACCGGCCAGGTGCACGTGGCCGGTGAGGTGACCACCAAGGCGTACGCGCCGATCGCCCAGCTCGTCCGGGACAAGATCCTGGAGATCGGTTACGACAGCTCCAAGAAGGGCTTCGACGGCGCCTCCTGTGGCGTGTCGGTGTCCATCGGTGCCCAGTCGCCCGACATCGCGCAGGGCGTCGACACCGCGTACGAGGCCCGGGTCGAGGGGTCCGCCCACGGCGACGAAGGCGACGACCTGGACAAGCAGGGCGCGGGTGACCAGGGCCTGATGTTCGGCTACGCGTCGGACGAGACGCCGGAGCTGATGCCGCTGCCGATCACGCTGGCGCACCGGCTGTCCAAGCGCCTGTCGGAGGTCCGCAAGAACGGGACGATCCCCTACCTGCGCCCGGACGGCAAGACCCAGGTCACCATCGAGTACGACGGCGACCGCGCCGTCCGCCTGGACACCGTGGTCGTCTCCTCGCAGCACGCGAGCGACATCGACCTGGAGTCGCTGCTCACCCCGGACATCCGCGAGTTCGTCGTGGAGCCGGAGCTGAAGGCGCTGGCCGAGCAGGGCATCAAGCTGGTGACCGAGGGCTACCGCCTGCTGGTCAACCCGACCGGCCGCTTCGAGATCGGCGGCCCGATGGGCGACGCCGGCCTCACCGGCCGCAAGATCATCATCGACACCTACGGCGGCTACGCCCGCCACGGTGGCGGTGCCTTCTCCGGCAAGGACCCGTCCAAGGTCGACCGCTCGGCCGCCTACGCCATGCGCTGGGTCGCCAAGAACATCGTCGCCGCCGGCCTCGCCCGCCGCGCCGAGGTCCAGGTCGCCTACGCCATCGGCAAGGCCGAGCCGGTCGGCCTCTTCGTCGAGACCTTCGGCACCGAGACCGTCCCGGTCCTCACCATCCAGAAGGCCGTCACCGACGTCTTCGACCTGCGTCCGGCCGCGATCATCCGCGACCTGGACCTGCTGCGCCCGATCTACGCGCAGACCGCGGCGTACGGCCACTTCGGCCGTGAGCTGCCGGACTTCACCTGGGAGCGGACCGACCGGGTCGACCAGCTGAAGAAGGCCGTCCAGGACTGACGCCCTTCCCCACGCGCACGACCGCAGGCGGCGGCCGCCCCGAGCCCTCGGGACGGCCGCCGCCTGCGGCGTTGTGCCCGATGTCGGTGTGACCTGGTAGTACTTGGAGCGATGAGCAGCGAAGAGGAGAGCGGCGGGGGCGGTGCGGGGGCTCCGGAGCAGCTCGCGTTCATCCGGGAGACGGTGCGCCGGGCCAAGCCCCGTACCTGGCGCGGGGCCAAGCGCGCCGAGCACCTGCCGGTGGCCCGGGTGGTGGTCGACAAGGGCGTGCTGACCATCGACAAGTTCTTCGACTACGAGGTGCCCGCCGCGATGGCGGAGGACGCCCGGCCCGGCGCGCGGGTGCGGGTGCGTTTCGGGGCGCGCGTGGTGAAGGGCCAGCGCGAGGGGGGGGAACTGCACGACGGGTTCATCGTCGCGCGCCTGCCCGAAAGCGACTTCCCCGGCCCGCTGGCGCCGCTCGCCCAGGTGCTCTCGCCCGAGCCGGTGCTCACCCCGCAGCTGCTGCGGCTCTGCCGGACCGTCGCCGACCGCTACGCGGGGACCCTGGCGGACGTCCTCCAGCTGGCGATCCCGCCCCGGCACGCCAAGGCCGAGGCCGAGCCCTCCCCGCCGCCCAGGCCCCGGCCGGCCGCGCCCGCCCCCGGTGGCTGGCAGCGCTACCCCGCCGGGCCCGACTTCCTCGCCGCGCTGGCCGGCGGCGGCGCGCCGCGCGCGGTCTGGACGGCGCTGCCCGGCCCCGGCTGGCCGTACGAGATCGCCCGCGCCGTCGCCGCCACCCTGGCGAGCGGGCGCGGCGCGCTGGTCGTCCTGCCGGACGGGCGCACCACCGCCCGGGTCGACCGGGCGCTCACCGAACTGCTCGGCGCCGGGCAGCACGCCACCCTGGTGGCCGATCTCGGGCCCCGGGAGCGCTACCGGCGCTGGCTGGAGGTGAGCCGCGGCTCGGTGCACGCCGTCATCGGCACCCGCGCCACCATGTTCGCGCCGGTGCGCGACCTCGGGCTGGTGGTCGTCTGGTCGGACGGCGACAGCAGCCACAGCGATCCGCGCGCCCCGCACCCGCACGTCCGGGAGGTCGCGCTGCTGCGCGCGGCCGAGGAGGGCGCGGGCGTGCTGCTGGGCGGGCACACGGTGACCGTGGAGGGCGCGCAGCTGGTCAGCACCGGGTGGGCCCGGCCGCTGGCGGCCGACCGGGAGACCGTCCGGCAGGTCGCGCCCCGGGTCCGGACCGTCACCGACCAGGACCAGCACCGGGACGCCGCCGCCCAGGCCGCCCGGCTGCCGTCGGTGGCCTGGGAGGTCGCGCGGGACGCGCTGGCGAGCGGCGGGCCGGTCCTGATCCAGGTGCCGAGGCGCGGGTACGTGCCCCGGCTGGCGTGCGGGCGCTGCCGCACGCCGGTCCGGTGCCGGCACTGCGAGGGCCCGCTGGAGGCCGCGTCGTCCGACGCGCCGCTGCGCTGCGGCTGGTGCGGGGAGGCGGAGAACGACTGGCACTGCGCCGAGTGCGGGTCGTTCCGGCTGCGGGCGCAGGTGGTCGGTGCGCGGCGGACGGCGGAGGAGCTGGGGAAGGCGTTCCCCCGGATCCCGGTCCGGACCTCCGGACGGGACGCGGTGCTGGCGACCGTCCCCGCGGAGCCGGCGCTGGTGATCTCCACCCCGGGCGCCGAGCCGGTGGTCGAAGGGGCGGACGGCTACGCGGCCGCGCTGCTGCTGGACGGCTGGGCGCTGCTCGGCCGCCCGGACCTGCGGGCCGGGGAGGAGACCCTGCGGCTCTGGCTGGCGGCCGCCGCGCTGGTCCGGCCCTCGACCGAGGGCGGCACGGTGGTGGTGGTCGCGGAGCCGACCGCGCGGCCGGTGCAGGCGCTGGTCCGCTGGGACCCGATGGGCCACGCCGGGCTGGAGCGGGACGAACGGGCGCAGCTGCACTTCCCGCCGGTGTCGCGGATGGCCTCGGTGGCGGGCAGTCCGGCGGCGGTGGCCGACCTGCTGGGCCTGGTCCGGCTGCCGGAGGGCGCCGATGTGCTGGGCCCGGTGCCGGTGCCGAAGCTGCGGGGGGAGGAGCAGGAGCGGGCGCTGCTGCGGGTGCCGCCCGGACAGGGGGCGGCGCTGGCGGCGGCGCTCAAGGCGGCGCAGATCGCGCGGATCGCGCTGCGGACGCCGGAGGCGGTGAAGGTGCGGATCGATCCGCTGGACATCGGCTGAGGCGAGGGCGGCCGGGCTGGTGGCCGGGCCCGGGCCGGGCTGAGGCGGGGCGGGCGGGGACGGCCGGGCCCGTTGGGTGAGCCCGACCGTGCCGCCCGATGTCCGCCCTGGTCAGCCGCGCAGCGGGATGCCGCCGCGGTCCACGCCGGCGCGGTCCAGTCCGCCCCGGTCCGCCGCGGACCGGTCCAGGGCCGCCCGGTCCAGCGTGCTGCGGTCCAGGCCGCCCTGGCGGGCCGCCGGGACGGTGGTGGCCAGCCCGCTCGGGGCGGGTGCGGCGGCCGGCAGTTCCTCGGAGCGGTCCGACCGGCCCTGCCCCGGCACCCCCGGGACGCCGGAGGCCGTCACCCCGCCCGCGGCGAGCAGCTCGCTGGTGGGCCGGCGCATCCCGTACCGCCGGTGCACCGCCTGCTTGGTGACCCCGAGGGCCGAGCCCACCGAATCCCAGGAGAAGCCCAGCGCCCGGTCGAACTCGACCGCCGCCGCCACCAGCGTCTCCACGCTCTCCCGCAGCTCCTGCGCCAGGCGCACCGTCGGTGCGGGCGCCCGCCCGTACACCACGAACCCGGCCGAGGTGCTCGGGCGGCGCGGGCGGTAGACGTTGCCCAGCTGGGCGGTGAGCGTCCGCAGCGCGTCGACCTGCCGCCGCACCCGCTCGATGTCCCGCACCAGCAGGTGCAGGCTGGCCCGGGCCCGGGCGTCGTGGTTGATCTGCTCAGCCATGGCTTACGCGCCACCTTCCGTACGGTTCGGCTCGGCCGGGTCGCGGTGTCCCGTTCTGCCCGGCCCCGGTCAATCTCACTTGACCAACGCCCGAATGGGGGCCGGGGTCACGCAGCCGGACGGACTCGGGATATGCCGGTGGGCCGAGCACGGCCGCCGGACGGCCCGGGACGATTGCATAGACTTGCCGGTGGCCGGCCCCCGGCCCACCCCGTGACCCGCCTGTGGCGAGCAGCCCGAACCCGACGGACAGGAGCCCGTACCCCGTGGCGATCCAGCCGATCCGCATCTTCGGAGACCCAGTCCTGCGGGCCACCGCGAAGCCGGTGACCACGTTCGACAAGGAACTGCGCAAGCTGGTCCAGGATCTCACCGACACCATGCTCGACGCCCCCGGCGCCGGCCTGGCGGCCCCTCAACTCGGCGTCTCCCTCAGGGTGTTCACCTACCACGTGGGCGGCGTCACCGGTCATCTGATCAACCCCGACCTGTCGCTGACCGAGGAGGAGCAGGACGGCCCCGAGGGCTGCCTCTCGCTGCCCGGCCTGCGCTACGACACCAAGCGCGCGTACGGCGTGGTCGCCAAGGGCTTCAACATGCACGGCGACCCGGTCACCATCGAGGGCACCCAGCTGCTCGCCCGCTGCATCCAGCACGAGACCGACCACCTCGACGGGATCATCTTCATCGACCGCCTCGACCGCGAGCAGCGCAAGGCCGCGATGAAGGCGATCCGTGAGACGGAGTGGGGCGACGGACCCGCCCCCGTCGTCAGGATCTCCCCGCACGGCACCTTCGGCGCCGCGCGCTGAACCCCCGCTTCCGCTGCTGAACTCCGCCCACCAGAAAGGCACTTGATGCGCCTCGTGTTCGCCGGCACCCCCGAGGTCGCCGTTCCCGCCCTGGACGCCCTGCTCGCCTCCGACCGGCATGAGGTCGTCGCGGTGGTCACCCGCCCCGACGCCCCCGCCGGGCGCGGCCGCAAGCTGGTCGCCAGCCCCGTCGCCCAGCGCGCCGAGGAGGCCGGGATCGAGGTCCTCAAGCCGGCGAAGCCCAGCGACCCGGACTTCGTCGCCCGGCTCACCGAACTCGCCCCCGACTGCTGCCCGGTGGTCGCCTACGGCGCGCTGCTGCGCCCGGGCACCCTGGAGATCCCCAAGCACGGCTGGGTCAACCTGCACTTCTCGCTGCTGCCCGCCTGGCGCGGCGCGGCCCCCGTCCAGCACGCCGTGCTGGCGGGCGACGAGGTCACCGGAGCGTCCACCTTCCTGATCGAGCAGGGCCTCGACTCCGGCCCGGTCTACGGTGTGATCACCGAGGAGGTCCGCCCCACCGACACCAGCGGTGAACTCCTCACCAGGCTCTCCCACTCCGGCGCCCGTCTGCTCACCGCCACCATGGACGGCATCGCGGACGGCTCCCTGCACGCCGTCCCGCAGCCCGCCGAGGGCATCACGCTCGCCCCGAAGATCACCGTCGAGGACGCCCGGATCGACTGGAACCACCCCGCGCTGCGGATCGACCGCCTGGTGCGCGGCTGCGCCCCCGCCCCCGGCGCCTGGACGCTCTTCCGCGGTGAGCGGCTGAAGGTCTCCGGCCCGGTGAAGCTGCTGACGGACGCCGCGGAGCTGGCACCCGGGGAGCTGGCCGTCGGCAAGAAGAGCATCCGGGTCGGCACCGGCAGCCACGAGGTCGAGCTGGGCGAGGTCCAGCCGCAGGGCAAGAAGCCGATGCGGGCGGCGGACTGGGCGCGGGGCACCCGGATCGAGTCCGGCGAGCGCTTCGAGGTCTGAGGGAGCGGAGAAGGCCGGGGGCCAGGGCCCGACGTTTGGCGTTACTGTTCGACTGTTCGTCCGATAATCACCGCAGCACCTTGAGGCACCTGTGACCACACCGAGCGCCAAGCGCGCCCCCCGCCCGCACCGCCGTCCGAAGAAGGACCCGGCCCGGATCGTCGCCTTCCGCGCCCTGCGCGCCGTCGACGAGCGCGACGCCTACGCCAACCTGATCCTTCCCTCCCTGCTCCGCGAGGCCGAGCAGAAGGGCATGGACCGCCGCGACGCCGCCCTCGCCACCGAACTCGTCTACGGCACCCTGCGGCTCCAGGGCACCTACGACGCGATCATCGCCGCCTGCGTCGACCGCCCGCTCAGCAAGGTGGACCCGCCGGTCCTGGACGTGCTCTCGCTCGGCGCCCACCAGCTGCTCACCACCCGCATCCCCAGCCACGCCGCCGTCTCGGCCACCGTCGAACTGGCCCGCGTGGTGCTCGGCGACGGCAAGGCCAAGTTCGTCAACGCCGTCCTGCGCCGGATCAGCGCCCGCGACCTGGCGGAGTGGATCGGACAGGTCGCCCCGCCGTACGACGACGACGCCGAGGACCACCTCGCCGTCGTGCACTCCCACCCCCGCTGGGTGGTCGCCGCGCTCTGGGACTCGCTCGGCCGCTGGCAGCCCGACGCCGCCGGCCGCACCGCCATGGAGGAGCTGCTGCGCGCCGACAACGAGCGGCCCGAGGTCACCCTGGTGGCCCGCCCCGGCCGGATCACCGTCGGCGAACTGGCCGAAGCGCTGCCCGAGGCCGAACCCGGCCGCTGGTCCCCGGTCGCGCTCCGGCTCGCCGAGGGCGGCGACCCGGGCTCGCTGGAGGCGGTGCGCGAGAACCGGGCCGGCGTCCAGGACGAGGGCAGCCAGCTGGTCGCGCTCGCCCTCGCGGCGGCCCCCCTGGACGGACCGGACCGGCTCTGGCTGGACGGCTGCGCCGGCCCCGGCGGCAAGGCCGCGCTGCTCGGCGCCCTGGCCGCCGGGCGCGGCGCCGCCCTGGTGGCCAGCGAGAAGCAGCCGCACCGGGCCCGGCTGGTCGCCCGCGCGCTGGAGGGCAACCCCGGCCCGTACACCGTGATCACCGCCGACGGCACCCGCCCGGCCTGGCGCTCCGGCGGCTTCGACCGGGTCCTGGTCGACGTCCCGTGCTCCGGCCTCGGCGCGCTGCGCCGCCGCCCCGAGGCCCGCTGGCGCCGCCGCCCGCAGGACATCGCCGCCTTCGGCCCGCTCCAGCGCGACCTGCTGCGCTCGGCCGTCGACGCCACCCGGGTCGGCGGCGTGGTCGGCTACGCGACCTGCTCGCCGCACCTGGCCGAGACCCGGGCCGTCGTCGACGACGTGCTCCGGGACGAGGGCGGCCGGGTCGAGTGGATCGACGCCCGCCCGCTGCTCCCCGGCGTCCCGGCGCTGGGCGACGGCCCGGACATCCAGCTCTGGCCGCACCTGCACGGCACCGACGCGATGTACCTGGCCCTGCTGCGGCGCACGGCCTGACCCGGACGGCGGCGTGAGCCCCCGGCGGCCGCCGGGGGCTCACGCCGTTCGGTCAGCGCTGTTCCTCCGGACGTCCGTCCTGCTCCCAGCGGGTGTGGAACGTACCGTCGCGGTCGGTCCGCCGGTAGGTGTGCGCGCCGAAGAAGTCCCGCTGTCCCTGGACGAGGGCGGCCGGGAGGCGTTCGGCCCGCAGACTGTCGTAGTAGGCGAGCGCGGTCGCGAAGCCGGGTGCCGGAACGCCCAGTTGGGCCGACGTCGAGACGACCCGGCGCCACGCGGACTGCGCGGAGCCGAGCGACTCCCGGAAGTGGGCGTCGGTCAGGAGCGTGGGGCGCTCCCTGTCCTCGTCGTAGGCGGCCTTGATCCGGTCCAGGAAGCGGGCCCTGATGATGCACCCGCCGCGCCAGATGGTGGCCATCGCGCCGGGGTCGATCCGCCAGCCGTACTCGGCGCTGCCGGCCTGGATCTGCTGGAAGCCCTGGGCGTAGGCCACCATCTTGGAGGCGTACAGGGCCTGTTCGACGTCGTCGGCGAAGCGGTCCGCCGCCGCGCTGTCGAGCCAGCTCTCGGACGGGCCGGGCAGGTCGTGCGCCGCCCGCCGGAGCGGCACGCCGCCGGACAGCGACCGGGCGAAGACCGCCTCGGCGATCCCGTTCACGGGGACGCCCAGGTCCAGCGCGCTCTGCACCGTCCACCGGCCGGTGCCCTTCTGCTCGGCCTGGTCCAGCACGATGTCCACGAAGGGCCGGCCGGTCGCCGCGTCGGTGTGGGCGAGGATCTCGGCGGTGATCCCGATCAGGTACGACTCCAGGCGGCCGCCGTTCCAGGCCCGGAAGACCTCGGCGATCTCGGCGGGCTGCAGGCCGCCGCCGTGGCGCAGCAGGTCGTAGGCCTCGGCGATCAGCTGCATGTCGGCGTACTCGATGCCGTTGTGGACCATCTTGACGAAGTGGCCGGCGCCGTCCGGTCCGACGTGGGTGCAGCAGGGGGTTCCGTCGACCTCGGCGGCGATGTCCTCCAGCAGCGGGCCCAGGACCTGGTAGGCCTCCGGGGTGCCGCCGGGCATGATGCTCGGTCCTTCCAGGGCGCCCTGCTCGCCGCCGGAGATCCCGGTGCCGACGAAGTGGAGCCCGCGCTGCCGCAGGGCCGCCTCCCGTCTGCGGGTGTCGAGGAAGTGGGCGTTGCCGCCGTCCACCAGCACGTCGCCTTCGTCGAGCAGGGGGAGGAGCTCGTCGATGACGGCGTCGGTGGGTTCGCCGGCCTTGACCATGATCACGATCCGGCGGGGGCGTTCGAGTGCCGCGACGAACCCGGCCGTGCTGTCGGCCGGGACGAACGTGCCCTCGTGTCCGTACTGCTCCACCAGTGCGGTGGTCCTTGCCCGGGTGCGGTTGTGGACGGCGACGCGGTAGCCGTGGCGGGCGAGGTTCCGCGCGAGGTTGCGCCCCATCACGGCCAGTCCGGTGACGCCGATCTGGGCCTGCGGCTGCTCGGTCATAGGGGGTCTCCAAGGGGGTGAGGGGCCCGTGGGGCGGCGGCGGTCGCGCCCGGGGCGTGCCAAGCGGCACTCTGCCGTCGGCTCCGGGATTCCGCATCCGGGGTGCTGCCGTCGGGGACGCTGCGGTTCGGGGTGCTGCCGTGCGGGCGGGGCCGGGAGCGGTGCCGCACGGCCGTCGCGCCCGCCTACTCGGCGGCCACCGAGAGGATCTCGTCCTCGGGAAGCTCCACGTAGACCACCCCGTCCACCTCGACCTCCGAGCCGGAGAACCGGGAGAAGATGATCTTTTCGCCGGTCTTCACGTCCACCGGGTGCGGCCGGCCGCCCGCCAGGGTCCTGCCCGGTCCCACCGCCACCACCTCGCCCTTGCGGGTGTCCGCGTCGGGCAGGGCGGGCGCGCTGATCGGCTTGACGATCAGGTGATCGTCCTTCGGCCGGAAGTCTGGCATCGGAGGGTCCTCTCGGATAGGAGACGGCGGCGCGGCCCAGCGCGCCCCACAGGTCGATGGTCCACGGTTCCCGCGTGCTTCGCCCCGGCTGCTTCGGCCTCATGGCGGTACGCCGCGCGCCCTTCGGGTGTCGGCCCGGACGGCGAGCGGGCGCGGACGCGTTCCCCGGAGGCCGGCCGGGCAGACCGTCGAGGGCGCCCCGGTGCCGCGTGAAAGGCGGTGGAAGCGGACCGCTCCCGCTGATCAGGCTCGGGGGATGACCACTACTCGCACCTTCCGGATCACCGTTCGCGGTGCCTTCGACGGGCTCGACGCCGAGCAGCGCGCCGAGCTGCTGGCCCGCGCGTCCGAGCACGACGTGCTGCACGCGGCCTGCACCACCGAGGGGCACCTCAGCTACGACATCGCGGCGCGGCCCGCGTTCACCTTCCGCTTCCAGGACTCCGGCGAGGCCGAGGAGGACATCCTGGAGGCGACCGAACGCGCCGAGGCCGCAGCGAAGGCCTGGCTGGATGAACGGGGCTACGCCTTCAAGAACCTCAGGTCACAGGCCGAGGACCTCTCCCTGGCCCCCCTCGGCAAGCGGCAGCGCCGCGCCGCCGCGCGGAAGGACGCCTGACCCCGGGCGCTCGCGGGGATTCGGCCGGACTCGTATGACCGGATACTGCACTACTCCTTGACTGCTCAACCAGCTGTTATGGTCGAGCGGTCAAGGAGGTGGCACATGAGTGATGCGCTGGACGCGGCCCTACGGCTCCTGCGGGCGCAGACCGCCCTGGTGAAGCGCTTCGACGCGAGCCTCGGGGGCCTGCACGGGGTGAGCCTGGCCGACTTCACGCTGCTGCTGCGCCTGGGCCGGTCGCCCGGCGGCCGGCTGCGCCGGGTGGACCTCGCCGAGGCGCTCGGCCTGACCGCCTCGGGCGTGACCCGGGGGCTGGCGCCGCTGGAGCGCATCGGGCTGGTCACGCGCGAGCCGGACGCCCGCGACGCCCGGGTGGCGTACGCGGCGCTCACCGACACCGGTCGTGAACGGCTCGCGGAGATGCGCGCCACGGCCGAGAAGGTCGCCGAGGAGATCTTCGCCGCACCCCCGTGGGGTGAGGCGGACATGGCCGTGCTGTCCGAGCTGACGACCCGCCTCGGCGGCCTCGGCCTCCCCGGCCGGGGCGAGGGAGCCCGGTCGGCCGCGCCGACTCGGCTTCCCGGGAACTGAGTTCAGCCCGAGGGGTCGAGTCCGGCCCGGGGCGGTCGCGTCCCTCGGCCGCGTCCCCGGCCGGCGCCGAGGACCTCGGCGGGCTGCCGCCCACCTACCTGGACGTCGGCGACCTCGACCTCTTCCGTACCGAGGACATCGCCTACGCCGGCCGCCTCGTACGGGCCGGCGTCCCGGTCGAACTGCACGTCTACCCCGGCGGCATCCACGCCAGTGAACTCCCGGCCCCCGACGCGGACCTCAGCGCCCGCATCACCGCCTGCCGCACGGTGGCCCTCGACCGGGCCCTGAACCCGCAGGCCGTACCGGCCGGCCGGGGCGCGGGTGGCACGTCGCGGGTCGGGTGAGCCTCCCGGACGCGGCGGCGGATCTGTAGCAGGCTCTCCGTGGGTGCGCGGTCACGTGAGGTGACGGCGGCTCAAGAGTGCTTCCAGGAAAGCGAGGCGGGCATGACGGACATTCCGAAGGACCTCAAGTACAGCAGGGATCACGAGTGGGTGCGGTCCACCGGTAACGGGAAGGTCAGGGTCGGCCTCACGGCCTTCGCGCAGCGCCAGCTCGGTGATGTCGTCTTCGTCGAACTGCCCGAATCGGGCGCCGCCCTCGATGCCGGGGAGCCGGTCGGCACCGTCGAGTCGGTCAAGGCGGTCTCCGAGGTCTACACGCCGGTGTCCGGCACGATCGCCGCCGTCAACGAGAGCCTCAACGACTCGCCGGAACTGATCAACGAGGAGCCCTACGACCAGGGCTGGATCGTCGACGTCACCCTGTCCGCCCCCAAGCAGCTCGACGACCTTCTCACGGCCGCGCAGTACGGCGACTACATCAAGGCGGAGTCGGACGGGTAGCAGACGGCGGTCCCGGCACCGGGGGGGGGGGGGGGGGGGGGCCCGGGGGGCGGGGCGGGGGGGGGGGGGGGGGGGGGGGGGGGGGGGGGGGGGGGGGGGGGCGCGGGGGCGCGCCC
>NZ_JBIVMI010000030.1:0-58887 GCF_044753005.1 Kitasatospora sp. NPDC088548 | reverse complement strand
CCGCCCCAAAGCAGCTCGACTACATTCTCACGGCCGCGCTGTACGGCTAATACATCAGGGGGTAGTCGGAGGGTTAGCTGAGGGCGGCCCCGCCCCGGGGGGGCGGCGGGGCCCGCCCCGCGCGCCCCCCCGACGGTGGTGGTCCGGACGGGCGCCGACCCGTCCGCCGCGGCCGGCTACCGCTTGGCGACGGGCCGGTAGGTGCAGACGTTCACACCCGTGCTGCCGGTGACGGTGGAGACCAGCTCCAGCGTGCGCAGCCCGCCGTCGTCCGGGAAGATCGTCTTTCCGCCGCCGAGGAGTACCGGCATGATCACCAGCCGGAGCTCGTCGACCAGGCCCTCGCTCAGGAGGGTGCGCACCAGGGTGGGGCTCCCCATGACCAGCAGGTCGCCGCCCTCGGCCTTGCGCAGCTCGCGGACGCGGGCGACGGCCTCGTCACCGGGGATGCGGGTGGTGTTGTCCCAGACCGGCCCGGAGTCGCCCAGGGTGCTGGAGACGACGTACTTCGGGATGGCGTTCATCCGGTCGGCGAACGGGTCGCCGGCCCGCTCGGGCCACGCCGCGGCCATCGTCTGCCAGGTGCGGCGCCCGAACAGCAGTGCCGCGGCGCTGGTCAGCGCGTCGGAGAAGGCGCCGCCCACCACCTCCGGGTCGAAGAACGGGTGCGACCAGCCGCCGTGGGCGAAGCCGCCGTCGGTGTCCTCCTCGGGGCCGCCAGGGGCCTGCACGACGCCGTCCAGGCTGATGAACTCACTGATCACGATGCGCACGGTGGTGCTCCTCTGTCTTGCCTGCTCTGCTTGCTACGCCCTCGGGCCTACGACACTGAAGACTGCCGGCCACTACGGAATCATCGCTCCCGCGGTGGTGATGTGGATCACGCCCGGCGCGGCCCGGCGTGGTCAGGCGCGCGGTGTCCTGCCGCTCCGGCCGCCGGCCTGCGGTCAGGGCCTGGGGGCGGCGGCTTCGAGCTGGTCGACGGTCCCGGACATGACGGTGCGGATGTGCCGGGTGAGGTGGTCGGCGGGCCAGTCCCACCAGGCGGCGGCCAGCAGGCGGGCGATGTCGCCGTCGGGGTAGCGCGAGCGGATGACCTTGGCGGGGTTGCCGCCGGCGATGGCGTAGTCGGGGACGTCGGTGGTGACGACCGATCCGGCGGCGATGATCGCGCCGTGGCCGATGCGGACCCCGGGCATGACCACGCTTCGGTAGCCGAGCCAGACGTCGTTGCCGACGACGGTGTCGCCGCGGGCGGGCAGGCCGGCGAGGAGGTCGAAGTGCTCGGACCAGGCGCCGCCCATGATGGGGAAGGGGAAGGTGGAGGGGCCGTCCATACGGTGGTTGGCGCCGTTCATGATGAACCGCACGCCCTCGCCCAGCGCGCAGAACTTCCCGATGACCAGCTTCTCCGGGCCGTAGTGGTAGAGCACGTTGCGGGTCTCGAACGCGGTCGGGTCGTCGGGGTCGTCGTAGTAGGAGTACTCGCCGACCTCGATCAGCGGCGAGGTCACCAGCGGTTTCAGCAGGACCACGCGCGGCTGGTCGGGGAAGGGGTGGAGCACCGTCGGGTCGGGCGGGAGAGGACTCATGGTGGCACCGCTTTCCGTCGATCCGGGGGTGGCCGGCACTGTCCATGATCCATGGTGGGCCCGTGCCCCGGGCCGCCGGGGGGTGACCTTCCAGCCGGACTCTGAGTACGCTCCCGCCCAGGACCACACCCAGCCGACCGCAGACATCCAGAAGGCGCCCATATGCACCCCGACCACCAGCGCGCGTCCCTGCTGGCCTGGGCACACACCGCCACCGCGGACCGTCCGGCGGGCGGGTTCGACGTGCGGGAGTGGGCCGCCGGGCACGGCATCCCCGAACATCAGGCGGCAGGCCTGCGCGCGGCCCTGACCGCCGAGGGCCTGCTGCGGCCCGTCTCGCTCGTCGCCGACATCGTCAGGTTCACACCTGTGGGCCGGGCCCAGGCGGCGGCCGTGCTGGAGCAGCGCGACAATCGCCCCCGGCGCAACAACGCGGTCCGCTCCGACGTTCTCGACTGGCTCTACGGGCAACCCGGCCAGGGGTACCGGCAGAGCGGTTGCGCCGATGCCGACCCGCCGGCGGGCTTCCTGGACTCCGAACCGGCCTATTGCGGCGACCCGGTCACCGCACCTGAGGTGTGCGAGGCCATCGGGTACCTCGCGGCCCGCGGACTCGCCGTCGTCCACCAGGACACCGGCCCCTTCGGCCCGCGGGCCAGGGACACCTTCCTCAGCCCCGCCGACAGCTACGTTGTCAGGCTGACCGCGCGGGGCATCGACTGCGCAGAGAGCGAGAAGACCGTGTCGGAGTTCGTGCGGCAGGAGCAGACGGCCCCTGGGACGACGACGTTCAACACCTACCTGACCGACGCGCAGGGGACCATCATCGGCTCCCAGCGGGACTTCACGCAGAACAACACCGCCGGCTTCGACCCGGCCGCGCTGATCCACTTCACCGGCCTCATCCAGCAGAGCCTGCCCGTCCTCGGGCTGTCGCCCGAGGAGCAGGCCGAGGCGGCCGAGCAGGCCGGGGCCCTGTCCGCCGAGGCCGCACGCGCGCACCCGGACCGCGGTCTCCTGCGGCGCACGGCCGACCGGCTGGTCGAGCTGGTCATGCCCGCGGCGGGCACCGCGCTCGGGCAGCTCGTGCTGGAGGCGGGGAACCAGGCCGTCGCCGCGATCGGCGGCTAGCTGTTCCGACCCGTGAGGTCGGTGACGACGCTCCTGTCCAGGTGGCAACAACCGAGTCCCGGGCACGCCCGGGACGAGGAACTGTTCCGGGCGCTCCTCCCGCCGCTCACCGCGGATGTGCTCGGCTACTACCTGCCGTACTGAGCGCGGAGGCCGTGCGGGGCCGTCCGTCGCCTCCGGTAAGTGCTCAGGGGTGCGCAGAAGTACACCCCCGGAGTGAGGTCCGGTGCAGTGCGTGCCACAGGGCCGGGCGCGATCGTCGTAGGTGTCGTCAGAACGACACCTCCGACGAGAAGAACAGGTGCACGGATGTCCCATGCCCAGCAGCGCGTCGCCGCGACGCGTGCCCGCGAGTTCTGGCCGGTCCCGCTGTTCACCCTGCTGACCTGGGTGGTGGCCGGTCTGCTGCTGGCTCTGCAGCCGATGCTCCCGCTCGACCCCGGACTGCTGATGCTCCCCCAGTTCGGCCCCGCCGTCGCCGCCGTGGTGGTGACGGTGCTGCTGAGGCGGGGGAGGAGGCCCGCGGCCGGTCCGGCTAGCATGAGGTGGCTGCGGCCCACCCGTGACGTGCTCGTTCGCTGCGTGACCGGTGCGGGTCTGGTTGTCGCGGTGCTGGGGCTGTCGCTCGGCGTCCTCGCGCTGGCCGGACGGCCGGTGCACCTCACGGACGCCGGTCAACTGGCTGGGCCGTGGTGGCTGCTGGTCGTCCTGCAGTGGGTCGGCGCGTGCGGCGAGGAACTGGGCTGGCGCGTCTTTCTGCAGCGGCGGCTGGAGGCCGGCCGTTCGCCGGTGGCGGCAGCGGTCGTGGTGGGTGTTCTCTGGGGGGCTTGGCACGTGCAGTACCTGCGGTTCGGAGCCGCGTTCATGACGGCGTTCATGGTCATGACCGTCGCGGTCTCGGTGATACTCGCCGTCCTGGTCTCGGGCGCCGGTACCGGGACCCTCCTGGTGGCCGGCACCCTCCACTGCCTGATCAATCTCGGCACCCTCGGCGTGCTGGACATCGAGGGCGGTGACGTCGCCGGCATGACCGCGCTCGCCGGCTGCTCGACCGCGGTCGCGGTCGCGGTCGCGCTGGCGGTGGCCGGCCACCGGGTCCGGCGCACGGAGGCCGTCCGATGAACACCGGATCCTCTGCCACCCGTACACCGGACGACACGCCGACCACCACCGGCGGCAGCGCTCGCCGAACGGCGGCCACCGCCCGTACGGCGTGGGCCGAGCGGCCGGTCGCGCTGGGGCGGGCCGCGGCCCTGTGGGCCCTGTCGCTGTCGGCCGGGCTGGTCGCCTGCCTGGTCAACCTCGCGATCTGGCTGCTGGGCGCCGGAGTCGGGCTGCTCCTGCTCCCGCTCGCCGTCGGGACGCTGCGACGGCTCGCCGGCACCGCCCGCCGCCGCGCCGGGCGGTGGACGGGGGTGGCGATCCCCGAACCGTACCGCCCGACGCCGCCGCGGGAGCCCGGCCTCGGCGGCCGGGTCCGTACCTGCCTCGCCCTGCTGGGCGACCCGGCCACCTGGCGCGACCTGGTGTGGGCGAGTGCCGATCCGTGGATCGGCGGCGTCATCGCCGGGCTGCCGGGCGCGCTGGTGCTGTACGGCGTGTACGGCGCACTGGTCCAGCCCTTCGTCTGGGGGCCGATCGACCGCGCGGGCGGCAGCAACTGGTACACCGTCATCCAGGTGGACTCGTCCGGCGCCGCGCTGGCCGCGGTACCCGTCGGCCTCGCGCTGATCCTCGCCGGCCTCCTGGTCGGCCCGTGGACGCTGCGACTGCACGCTCGCTGGACGGCGGTCCTGCTCGCGCCGACCCGGACCGCCCGGCTGCGCCTGCGGGTCGACCATCTCTCCACCACCCGCGCCGACGCCTCCGACGCCCAGGCCGCCGAGCTCCGCCGGATCGAACGGGACCTGCACGACGGGGCCCAGGCCAGGCTGGTCGCGCTCGGCATGACCATCGACAGCGTCGAGAAGCTGGTGAACAACGATCCGCAGGCCGCCCTGTCCATGCTCGCCGGAGCCCGCGAGGCCTCCTCCCGCGCCCTGGAGGAGATGCGCGACCTGATCCGCGGCATCCATCCGCCGGTCCTGGCGGACCGCGGCATCGCCGACGCGGTCCGCGCCCTCGCCCTCGACAGCATGCTGGACGTCGAGGTGACGGCCGAGCTGCCGGGCCGGCCCGCCGCCCCCGTCGAGTCGGCGGTCTACTTCGCGGTCAGCGAGCTGCTCACCAACGCCGCCAAGCACAGCGGTGCCGGGCGGGTGGAGGTCAGGCTCGGCCACCGCGACGGTGTGCTCGCCGCCGAGGTCACCGACGACGGCCGCGGCGGCGCGGACCCCGCCCGGGGCACCGGTCTGCGCGGGGTCCAGCGCCGGATCGCCGTCTTCGACGGCACCCTGACCGTCCGCAGTCCCGACGGCGGCCCCACCGCGATCCTCCTGGAGATCCCGTGCGCGTTGTCCTCGCCGAAGACCTCTTCCTCCTGAGGGACGGACTGGTCCGCACCCTGGAGGAGCACGGCTTCGACATCGTGGCCGCCGTCGACAACGGCCCTTCCCTGCGCAGGGCGCTCGCCGACCACCGGCCGGACATCGCCGTGGTCGACGTCCGCCTGCCGCCCTCCTTCACCGACGAGGGCCTCCAGGCCGCCCTGGAGGCCCGGCGCCGTACCCACGGCCTGCCCGTCCTGGTGCTGTCCCAGTACGTCGAGCGGCTCTACGCCCGCGAGCTGCTGGCGGACGGCTCCGGTGCGGTCGGCTACCTGCTCAAGGACCGGGTCTCCAACGCCGCCCAGTTCGTCGACGCCGTCACCCGGGTCGCGAGCGGCGGCACCGTGATGGACCCGGTGGTCATCGCCAAACTGCTCAGCCGCGGCGAGGCCCGCGGCCGCACGACGGCGCTGACGCCCCGCGAGCAGCAGGTGCTGGAACTGATGGCACAGGGCCGCTCCAACCCGGCGATCGGCCAGCAGCTCCACATCACCCTGAGCGCCGTCACCAAGCACACGGCCAGTATCTTCGCCAAGCTCGACCTGCCCGCCTCCGACGACGACAACCGCCGGGTCCTGGCCGTCCTGGCCTACCTCGACCGCTGAGCCCGGGGCCGAGGCCGACCGGGCCCTCGAAGCCGTCCCTCAGCCCTCGCCGGTCGGCGGGTCGGTCTTCGGTCCGAATCCTGGCCGTGCGTGGGGCCGAAGTCCGCGTCGAACTCCGCCAGCAGACGGATGATCTCGGGGGCCGACCCGGGTTCGGGGAAGTCCCGGTGGATCCGGCGGTGCAGACGGGACCGACTCACAGCGGCTCTCTCCCCGCTCCCCGTGCAGCCGTGCGTGGTGCGCACCCGAGTATCCGCGGCGACTCCGGGCACCCGCAAGGCGCCCGCCCCGACGCCAGCCCCTGCGGCTTTCCGCGATCACAGCCGAGCCGCGTCAGTCCAGGCAGAACTCGTTGCCCTCGGGGTCTCCCGACACACAGAACTGGATGTTCTGGAGTGTGAGAGATGGCAGCGGCATCTGCGCTGGTCAGGGGCTCGGAGCGGGGCAGCGGGCAACCTTCGCCCTTCACAGTGGGCATGGAAGGTACATCGGCCACGCTCCCCGGCGGGCAACCCTTGCTCCCCACACAGAGCATGGAAGATGCTCGCAATCCACTGTCCGGCACCGTGTTCACCGAGACCCTTCGGGGCGTCCGGTGCATCCGACTGTCCGTCCTGACGGACGAGACCACCAGCCCCGAGCGTCAGCGGGAAGCGTGCGACCACGTAGCCGGAGAGTTGCGGGTCACGTTCGGCGAGGGTGACGCGCTGCGCGAAGCGGTGGACCTTGACGTCAGCGCGTCCAAGACGTCCCCGTGGGAGCGCCCGCAACTTCTGCGCTGGCTCAGCAACCCGCAGGCGTACGACGCGCTTGTGTTCTGGCGGTTCGACCGTGCCATCCGGTCCATGGGGCACATGTACGCCCTCGCCAACTGGGCGCGCGAGCACCGCAAGGTACTGATCTTCGCCGAGGGTCTGGGCGGGGGTCGGCAGGTGTTCGACTTCCGCAACCCCATGGACCCCATGGCAGAACTCCAACTGTTCATGCTGGCTTTCGCCGCACAGTTCGAGTCGCAGTCCATCAGCGACCGCGTCAGCGGCGCGCAGGCCGCCATGCGCAGGATGCCGCTTCGCTGGCGTGGTGGTGGCCGCCCGCCGTACGGCTACATGCCCGCCCCGATGCCCGAGGAGTTCGGCGGCAAGGGCTGGACGCTGGTACCCGATCCGGACGCCGTGGCGGTCATTGAGCGGATCATCCGTGAGCTGCTGGAGGGCGCCACCGTGTCCGCCATCGCTGCGGGGCTGAACGCCGATGGCGTGCTGAGCCCGCGTGACTACTGGGCCGACAAGATGGGCCGCGAGCGAGGCGGCAAGACAGGTGGGGCGAAGGGCTCGCACGTCGTGCGGGAAACGTTCCAGTGGACTCCGGCTGTCATTACCCGGATGCTCCGCAATGAGGTTCTGCTGGGGTGGAAGATGCACGACGGCGTGCCTGTGCGCGACGACCAGGGCAACCCGGTCATGTGCAGTGAGACGCCGATTCTGACGCGTGAGGAGTTCGACCAGATCGGCGCCGTTCTGGACGAACGCAGCATCAACAACGGGGACCGGTCCGACACGGAAGCGCTGTTGCTGCGCGTCATCCACTGCGATTCGTGCGGCGGGCGCATGTACCTGAACAAGCAGGAAGGCAAGCAGCCCACGTACAAGTGCAATTACCACGCCCGGGGCGACAAGTGCGAAGCCCCCGCGAACATCCGGGGAGACTGGGCAGATGAGTACGTGATAGCCGAGTTCCTGCGCCTGGTCGGCGGAATCCAGACCAGGACAACCGTGGTGGTGCCCGGGTACGACCCCGAGCCCGAGTTGAACGCGACCGTGGCCGAGTTCACCGCGCACCTGAAAATCCAGGGTCAGCAGAAGTCCAAGCACGCCGCGCAGGAGTGGCAGAAGCGTCATGACGCGCTGGACAGCCGGATTGCCGAGCTGGAGGCCCGCGAGAAGACCGAGCCACAGCGCATCACCACGGGGACCGGGCGCACCTTCGCCGACGACTGGCAGGCTGCCGACACGGCCGAACGGCGCGGAATGCTCGTTGACGCCGGGGTGCGCCTGAACGTCCGCCGGGGCACCCGTGGCGGATGGCGCACGCTCGACACACGGCGGGTGGACTTCACCATGTCCGGCGAACTCGATGAGGCCGCCGAGGAGCTTTCCGCATGGGACGCCGCCACGGTGCCCGAACTGGTGCCCGCAGCCGCTTAAGCGCCCCATAGAGCCCCGTACAGCCCTGGTCGGCCCCCCGTGGTCGGCCGGGGCTCTCTTATGCCCGCAGGCGGGCGCCTGTGGCCTTTGGCTCAGCCGGCCCGGACTGGCCGACAGCGGCAGAGGGGTGGTGGGTGGTGGTTCTTGCCTATTTTTTAGAACGCATAGAAAAAACTAAGAAAAAACAAGAAACAGGACCACTCTCGCCACCTCACCACCGCTGGCCGGAAACCTCCGCCCTTCACTACGGCAGGGGGGAGCGAGCGAAGCCGGGAAACCTCCGCTCCCTACTACTACCGAGGAAAGCGGGCAAGGGGCGCTCCCTATGTATACCGGGAAGCCCCGCCGTGGGCACTGACGAACGGAGAGAACACCATGAGCGAGACACTGCACCGGTTCGGCTATCTGGACGGCCCCCGGGACAAGGATGCGGCCCGTGCTGCCGAGTGGCAGCGAGACGAGCGCATGGAGAAGTTGGCCGCAATGCGCGATTCGAACCCCGAAGCGTACGACCGCATGGGCACCACCGTCCGCATGTCCCTTGGCTACTACGAGAACGCGAAGAAGATCGCAGCCCAGTTCGGGCGCGACACCACGAAGGGCGGCAACTGATATGAGCGCCGAGATCGAGAAGGCCGCCGAGCGGGTCGCCAAGCTGCAAGCGCAGATCGACAAGGTGTCCGGCCCGCTGGCCGATGCCGAAGCGCAGTTGCGTGCCGCCGAGAACGCCGAGAAGGTGCGCCGTGCGGAACGAGAGATCGAGTACAGCCGAGAGTTCGCCGGGACTTGGATGGGCCGGGCCGAGGAAGCCGCGAACTCGGGCGATGACGTCCATCAGCGGTTCCTTGACACGCTGTCGGCCGAACCCTGGTTCGCGGCATATGTGGAGTACCGGGCCGCCCGGCACAAGCGCGGATACGTCATGACCGAGGCGCAGCGCGCACAGCGAATCATCGGTGAAGCCGTAACCGTACCCGAGCAGCGCTATTACGCGGCACAGATTCTCGATGAGATCATGGATCGCGTCGAAAAGGAATCAATGCAGCTTGCCGACGATTTCAATCAGAGCCTCGTGGCTCAGCGTGAGGACTATGTGGCCGCGCAGGGCGACTGAGCGGCCCGCCACCCAGGGGGGTACTCCCGTCCGTGCCCAAGGGTGATCGGCAGGGAGGCCAGAAACTCGCGCCGGGGCTGTGGCCATTCTTGGGTGCCCCGTGCCCCGTTACAGAAAGCAAGAAAGGAGACCATGGCTGATCGGTACCGACCCAAGTCAGCGGCAATACGGGCGCGCGAGGGAAACCCGTCCAAGGCCGAGATCAGAGAGGGGGTGATTGTCCCGCGAGCTGTTCTCGCCGAGCCCGACTGGCGAGACGTGTTCAAGGAATCGCCGGCCGCCGAGATCCAGGCAGCCAATATCCGCTGTCGGGAAATGGCTTCGGCTGAGTGGCAGCGTGTTGTGCCGATTCTCGAAGTGGCCGCCGGACTCGGTGAGGTGGACCACTCGACCGTCAAGGATCTGTGCGTCTGTGTGGCCCGTATCGACCAGGCCGAGCGCGACCTGTCCGAACGCGGACTCATGGTCACGGCCGAGCGTGGCACGGTGAAGAACGGCGCCGCCACCATCGCGGCACAGTACCGCTCCCAACTTGCGCGCTATATTCGAGAGTTGGGATTGTCGCCGAGTGCTCGCGTGGCCATAGCGCCGCCCCAGCCGGACGACGACTCCGACATCTGGGATTGAACGCCCCATCAATCCATGCGACTTGATCAATTGTCGGAATCGCAAGGGCCCCGTCCTGTCCCCTCTCTGCGGGGTCAGGGCGGGGCCTTTCTGCGTTTGGCGAATCGCGTCGCAGTCAGCGCGAAGCGCGGGTGCCCGCTGTGCTCAGTGCGGGGCCGCCGGGAGGTGAGCGGCTGAACGCTTGGCCGCATCACGGGCACGGAATCCGAAGCTGATGAGGGTCACGCGTTCTCCGGCGCCGAGAGGCGTCCTTCCGTGCGGGGTGATCGCACCATCGAACACGACGCATTCGCCCGCCGCGAGATCACATGCACGGTAGCCGTCGGCGCCGATGAAGACGGTAGCGCTCACGGTGGGAGCTGCGGCGGAACGCTCGTGCTTGAGACAGAGGATCAGGTTGGCTTCGCCGAACCCGAACTCGTCAACGTGGAAGTCGAGGAACTGCCCCTCCTCCAGATAGCCGATATAGACGCCGTTGTGCGGCTGCTCGACTTCCAGCCCCGTGGACTCCGTGACGACTGCGGCGAGATCGACTTGCCCGGTGAACCGGTTCGCGGCGTCGCCCACGGCCGCGTTCCACTTGCCGTTGTGAAGGTAGCCGTTGGTGGTCAGGGCCTCCTCCGCCTCCTGCGCCATCGCGGTGATCAGCTCAGCCGGGAACGGCTGGTCGCGCAGGTGTCGCGGGTGGACTCGCTGATGCGCGGTCAGCCCGCGCACGGCGCCCCGGATGGCGGGGAAGTCCTCCGCCCACCGGTCCGGGCTGCGGGCGGTGGTGTGGGCCTGGAGCCACGTGGTCCACCGGCCGTTCCACTGGCGAGGCGCGGTGTCGTCCGATCCCGGTGCGGCGGCGCGGTCGATCAGCAGTTCCACCCGCGAGAGTGCTGCCTGTGTGGAGCCGATCAGCTCGGTGTCGCCCTTGGCGATCCGCAGCCGCAGCGCTTCCCGGAGATGAGCCTCAGCACCCGCGAGGTCACCGCGCTCCATCAGGTACTTACCGGTGTGCTGGAGCGCGAAGTCCACCAGCTCTGGGTTGTGGCTCCGCGCGGTCCCCAGGGCGCTGCGGTAGAGCGCGTCCGCTGCCCTCATGTCACCGGCGTAGCGGTGGGCGTCGCCGAGGTTGAGGCTGGTGGCGACGACCGCTCGGGTGTTGCCGCTCGCTGCGGCCAAGTCGAGCGACTGCCGCAGGAACGTAAGGGCCTCCTGATGGCGGCCCAAGCACATCTGCCCGATGCCGATCCACCTGGACAGGGTCCGGGTGCGAGCGGGGTCGGCTTCCTCGGGCAAAGCCCTTAGATCGTCCTGGAGTTGGCCAATCGCCGTGGTCAACTTGTCCCGGTCGGTCGGGATCATCCGCAGGCCGGCGTCTTGTGTGATGAGGTGCTGGAGCACCGGACCCTCCTCGTTCGGTTCTGCTCAGGGTGGCACTACAGGCGGTCGGTCTGCTGGCGCAGGTCGGCCAGCAGCTCCACCCCGTGCGGGGTGAAGTTCTCACTCAGGAGTTCGAGTTCGCGCATGAGGTAGCGGACGGCGGGCAGGCCCTCGTCATAAGCGGCCTGGAAGCACGCGCGCTCGTTGGCGGTCAGGTCGTTCCGGTCCAGCTCGGTGCGGCGGAACCTCAACAGCTGGTTGTAGACACAGGTCGCGTGGAAGGCCCGGTCCACCTCCCAGTACTGGTTGCGCGCGACGCCCTGCCCCGCTCGCCACCGGATCTCGATCTTCGGGGACTCCTTGGACGAGTACCCGTCCGCGAAGACCTGGTGCTGAAGGATGTGGAAGCTGATCGACTGGTGCGTCCCCTCGTGCAGCAGGTTCTCCGCCAGGAAGCGGGGAGACGGCTCCGGGCTGACCGTGTTCGGGGGGATGTGGTGCCGGGCCTTGTCGGAGAACACGACGACGTACGGGAGCGCCGGGTCACTGGAACTGGTCAGCGAAGAAGCGCGGACACCGGGCGTGAGCCCGACCCACAGCAGGCCACGGACGAACTCGCGCACGCGGGCGAATCCCTCGGGGTGGACCAGCGACAGCCGGTCCAACGCCTCGGACAGTGCCTCGCGGCGTTCGTCGGTGTGCTCGGCGATCTCGTAGTTCGTCAGGCTGATCTCGTCGGCGATCTCGCCGGGAAGCTGGGCGTCGAACCAGTCGAAGGACACACCGGCCACGGTCACGTTCTCGCTGCGCAGGGAACGGGCGTGCTGCGCGTAGGGGGTGCCGGACTTGATGAGGCGTTCCATCAGGGCGAACGGCAGGGCGCTTTCGGCGCCCTCCTCCCGCAGGCGGAGAAGCTCCGGGTCCTTCCGGCTGAGGTCGAAGAAGGAGCCTGCCGGGACGCTGGTGGCGATGGTGGTGTTCACTGCGGACTCTCCTTGCTCGGGACTGTGAGGCGATGCGGGCCGGCCCGGTGGCTGCCCGAGCCGACCCGCCATGCCGTCAACTACTCGGCATCAACTGCTAGTTGCCGTCAGACCTCGACGGCCACGGGCGCGAAGTCGCCGTCCGGGACCATGTGGTCCAGGTTCCGCGTCAGGGACGCGACGGCCACGGGCGCGAAGTCGCCGTCCGGCACCGAGTGGTCCAGGCGGCGCGTCAGGTTGCTGACCTCGATGTTGGCGGGCATAGTCCTGCTCCTTCCATGGGAACTACTGCGGATTGGTGCTCCCCTCCGAGGTTCGGGGAGGAGTCTGCGAACCGCTGGCGGGTGCACCGCACGGCTTGCGGCCGGTGTTGCCTTGCCGTACCGGCCGGGCGGGTGCCCCCGGCCTGTCGGTGCAATCAGTGAACAGCCAGTCACGCTCCGGGGGTACGGTGGGAGCACACCGATCCCGTTCAACCCGTTCAAGATCGCAATTAGGGGCGACAGTTGACGGACACTAAGGCGCCAAACGAGGCACTGACCCGTGTCATCGCCGAGGCCGGATGCACGTACCAAGCACTGGCGACGACAGTGCGCGCGGTCGCTTCCGAGGCGGGGGAGCACCTGGCAACGGCACCCTCGGCCGTCGCTCACTGGGTGGCCGGCGGAACCCCCACTGGCCGCACACCGATGTACCTCGCCGAGGCCCTTACCCGGAAGACGCGCCGCAAGGTGACCGTGGCGGAGATCGGATTAGGGTCGGAAGCGATCGGGGAGGTTATGAGTGCCGACCCGCTGGCCACCGCCGCCGACCTCGGGAGAGCCGTGATGCAGTCCCGCCGTGACTTCCTCGCCAGTGTGTTCGCCACCGCAGCTGTGGCCCTGCCGCTGACTTACGATCACCAAGCGGTCGCCGCCACCTTGCGAGCGGGAAGGACCGGCGGCCGGGTGGGCGTCGGCGAGGTGGCCACCGTCCGGCACATCACCAGCGTGTTCACCGCCGCTGACGAGCGTCTTGGCGGTGGGCACGGGCTAAGTGCGGTGACCACCTACCTGACCGACACGGTGGTGCCGATGCTCCAGGCCGTGTACCCCTCCGAGGCGATTCGCCGGGACGCCTACGGCGTGGCGGCCGAACTGTCGTACCTCGCCGCCTGGAAGTACCACGACCTGGGCCGGGAGGGCGCCGCACAGCGGTACTACCTCCTCGGCTACCAACTCGCCTGCGAGAGCGATCCGACAGGACACGGAGCCTGGATGATGCGCGCTCTCGCCCATCAGGCTCTCAACCTCAAGCAGCCGGAGTTCTGCGTCGAACTGGCGGAGGAGTCCCTACGTCGAGCACGCGGGAAGGTGGACCCGCAGACCGAAGCCCTGTTGCTGATCACGAGCGCCAGGGCGTACGGAGCCGTGGGAAGCGGGAAGAGGGCTGCGGCGGCGCTTCTCGCAGCCGAGGACGCAATGCTCGACACCGCGACGCCGCCCGCGTCTTTCACGGCGGCTACCGGGCCGGTAGCGGCAACCGTCGCCTCTCACACCGCCAAGACGCTGGCCGAGCTGAAAGACCACCAGGCGGCCGAGCGCCACCACCGGGCCGCCCTCGCCGGTCGTGACCCCGAGGCGTTCCGGCGCATTCACGCCCTGACGCTCGGGAATCTGGCCCGGTCCGTCGCTGCCCAGCGGCGTCACGACGAAGCTGTGGGGATCTGGGGTCAGTCGCTGGATTTCATGGACGGAGTCGTCTCGGACCGGCACAAGAAGGACCTTCACAAAGTCCGTACCACAATGACGAGTTGGGCCCGTCGCGGAATCCCCGGCGCCGCAGACCTGGGGCAGCGCGCTGCCGAACTCGTCCGAGCCTGACCCGCACCCACCCGGCTCCGCCCTACCGGTCAAGTCCGGTGGGCGGGGTCTACTGGTCTCCGGCGGTCTGGCCGGTCCGGTCCGCCACGAATGTGCCGCGCTGCGGAAGGGTCCGGACCCACCCTTCGGAGCGCAGATACTCGACCGCATGGCGGGCAGTGTTCCGGGCAACGCCGTATGCCTGGATCAACGTGCTCTCGGACGGCACGCGGGCCCCGACTCGCAGTTCCCCGGACTGAATGGCCCGGATGATGTCCGCCGCAATCTGCTGATACGGGTGCGCCTCGGCGTCCGGGTCGATCGGGGTTACGTCCATGCTCAAAAGCGTAGGGCGACCCAAACGACCTCGCGCGTTTCGCTACGAGCAGGAACGTATCTAGACGTACCTATAGGAGTTGGGTACGGTCGAAATCCGCACCGCCAACCAAAGGAGCCCCGGGACTGTGCGACCAGTCACCGGGGCCATTCGTCCGCACAGCTATTAGGGAGCTGCCGACGTGCGTCATCTTATCGTTTTGGCCATACTCCGAGTCCTGGTTCTCGGCCTTCCGGCGCGCAGCCGATACCGCTCCGCAACCGGTTCCGCCCCTACTCCGATACCGATATCCGGGGCTGCTCGGCCCCACCTGCGCGGACCGTGGGCCGAGTCGCACGAGCTGTACACGGGCACAGTGGTCCGCCCGTACATAGACCACGGTGCATGGCTCGCCGAGTTGGACGAGATGCAACGCGAGTACGACGAGAGGCAGCGCCAGTGGGAGCGGCGAGAAGCGCTCCGCGCGGTGGTGCTGGGTCTCCCCGATCCCGGATACACCTATCCCGGCGCACACGCTCTCGCTGGGCCGGTGGCGTGATGGCTCGGGTGTTCATCAGGCGGCTTCCGGACGGCACCTGCCGAGGCAACACGAGGGGCCTACGGCAGTGCGCGCGGGACGGGTGGCTGATCCTCGCCGGAGCCCGATACACGGTCCGCTACGAGCCCCGCACGCCGAACGACTGCCGACCGTGGACAGACGGGGTTACCCGGTTCTGGTCGCGTGACTGCTGGGCGGTTCCGCACCACGACGTTCGCTCCTCCGGGTGAGTCCAGCCCGATAGCAAGATGCCCCGTTCGGCCAAGTGCCGGGCGGGGCTTCTTTGTTACCTGACCTGCGGCTATGCTGCACAGAACTGGTAGTCACGTGTGTTGGGGTCGGTCATCACGATGAAGCCGGCGTTCATCGGGGGAGCGGGCTCGTGGCGACGCACCCGTGCCGCGCCCAGTGCGACGAGCCGGTCGCACTCGGCCTCCAGCACCGCCATCCGCTCCTTGCCCCGCAGTCCGGGAGCCGCGCGGACGTCGAGGTGGACGCGGTTCTTGGCGGCCTTGTCCTCCGGCACCTGCTGGAAGAACACCCGCGGGCCGTGCCCGTCCGGGTCCTCGATGGCCGACTTCGTGTTGCGCTGCTCCTCCGGTACGCCGATCCGCGCGAGGAAGTCGTCCCACGCGGCCAGCGGGTCGGCGTCCTCGGGCAGGTCGACTCCGGGCGGGCCGGGGTGGACGTAACCCAGTGCGTCGCGCCAGAAGGACGACAGCGCCCGCGGGTCGTGGGCGTCGAAGGTGACCTGGAGGTGGCGGCTCATCGGGTTGCTCCGTTCGTAGCGGGTCTCGTGTGCGGGGAGAGGCCGCGCAGCAGGCGGACCTCGGACAGACGGTGGATCGGCTCGCGGTGGACGGGCGGCACCGGACCGGCCGTGGGCACTTCGGGCAGGTTCCAGACGTCCGGCACCGGCGGCCAGAAGGACTCGTCCGCGTTCATGGAGCCACCCTGACACCTCTGGCGGACAGGATCGGTCCGCTACCCCTGGCAGAGTGGGTGGCATGGACGGGGCACGCGGTGACGAGCGGGGTACGACGGAGCGGGTGCTCACCCTGCTCGGGCTGCTGCGGCAGCGTCAGGTCTGGACCGGCCCCGAGCTCGCCGACCGGCTCCGGGTCACGTCGCGCACGGTACGGCGTGATGTCGAGCGGCTGCGCGCGCTCGGCTATCCGGTGCTTGCCGGCCGCGGTGTCGGCGGTGGTTACCGGCTCGGTCCGGGGCAGGACCTGCCGCCGCTGCTTCTCGACGACGAGGAGGCGATCGCCACCGCGGTGTCGCTGCTCGCCGGCGCGGGTGGCGCGGTCGCCGGCGACACCGCGCTCCGGGCGCTGACCAAGCTCGACCGGGTGCTGCCCACCCGGCTGCGGCACGAGGTGCGCGCGCTCTCCGGCTCGGTGGAGTTCTTCGGCGGAGGCCGCACGCCGGTCGACTCCGAGGTGCTCATGACGCTGGCCAGAGCCTGCCGCGACGAGGTCGAGGCCGGCGTCGACTACCCCTCCGGGAGCGGGGTGCGACGGCGGCGGGTCGAGCCGTACCGCCTGGTCGCCTCCGACCGGCGCTGGTACCTCCTCGCCTACGACCTCGACCGCGACGACTGGCGCAGCTTCCGCGTCGACCGGATGACCGAGGCGTCCGCACGGACCTGGCGCTTCCGCCCGCGCGCGGCGCCCGACGCGGCGGCGTACGTGCAGGAGGGGGTGGCGAGCCGGGTCTACCCGCACCGGGCAAGCTTCCTCGTGCACGCGTCGGCCGACACGGTGCGCGCGCAGATCCCGGCGTCGGCGGCCGTCGTGCGACCGCGCGGGAGCGGGCTCTGCGAGGTGCTCAGTGGCGCCGGCAGCCTCGACTTCGTGCTCATGCACGTGCTTCTGCTGGGGCACGACTTCGAGGTGCTCGACCCTCCGGAGCTCGCGAGTCGCTGTCGGGTGCTGGCGGAGAGGCTGCTGTCGGCCGGTGCGAGGAGCTCACCGTGCTGATGTGCGCCAGTGTGCCCGCGCAGGCGGCGACGCCGTTGACGCCGTCGGCGCTCCGGCAACCTCGTCCCGGGCGACGCCAACGGGCACCAGGACGTCTTCCGCCACGACCTGTGGACGGGCCGGACCGAACGGGTCAGCGTCGCGGCCGACGGCACCCAGGTCGAGGCCGGGTCGGGCAGCGCCGTCGACGCGCTGGGCACGACGGTGCTGTTCTCCTCCGGCGGCGCGCTCGTCCCCGGCGGTGCCGACGGTCAGCAGGGCGTCTACGTGCGGCGGTACCCGCTGTTCTGAGCAACCGCCGGATACGTCGATTCCGGCGGTTCCCGGCGACAGGCGAGGGCGGCACCGCAGCCCTCGCCTGTCGCCGGCCCCGCTCGTGCGGGCGTGGTGAGCCGGCTTCAGCGTTCGTGGACCGTGGCCCACCTGTAGTGGCCGGGCCGTGCTGTTCCCTCCGGGCCGAGGGCCGTGGCGGGGGCGCCCCCCCCGCCCCGCCCCCCCCGCCCCCCCCGGGGGGGGGGGGGGGGCGGGGGGGGGGGGGGGGGGCCCGGGGCCGGCCCGGGGGGGGGGGGGCCCCGCGCCCGGGGGGGCCCCCCCCCCCCCCCCGCGGGGGGGGGCGGGGGCCCCCCCCCCCCGGGGGGGCGCGCGCCCCCCCCCCCCCCCCCCCCCCCCCCCCCCCCGGCCGGCCACCGGAGGGGTGGCGGGCCGGGCCGGGGGGTGAGGGGGATCAGCAGGAGCCGGCCGGGCGGTTGCGGACCACCAGGTCGGTGCGGCCGGCGGTGGCGTCCAGCCAGATCACCCGGGTGCCCTGGTCGGCCGCGGCCTTCTCCTGGCCGCCGCGGTTGCAGGAGAGCCGCTCGGGGGTGCCGCCGGTGAGCGGGAGCTGCCAGAGCTTGGGCAGCGCGGCGTTGGTCCAGCCGCCGGCGGGCTTGCTGCCCGGCGCCGCGAAGGTGACGGCCCGGTCGGAGGCGGTGATGGTGGTCCACGACGGGGCGTACGGCGAGGTGCCGGACAGCACGTCGGTCACACCGGAGCCGTCCAGGGCGCCGGAGCGGATGGAGCTCCGCTTGGTCCGGTCGCCGGGTGTCTCCACCCAGAGCAGCCGTCCGCCCGCGAGCACGGTGGACGTGGCCTCGGTCCCGGTGCTGCCGCTCGGGTCGCCCACCAGGTACTGGGCGGTGACCTTGCCGGCGGCGATCGAGTAGACGGTCGGTGCGGAGACCCGCTTCTCGCCGACCGTCCAGGTCTCGGACCAGCCGAGGACGCCGTCCTTGAGGGTGACGCCCGACAGGTCGTGGCCGTCGGGCAGCGGGAGTTCCACCGCCGGGGCGCCGTTGTGGGAGAGGTGGAGCCTGCTTCGGCCGGTGGCGAAGTCGGTCACCTTGTAGGCCACGTCGTCGCCCGAGATCTGGACGTCGCTGGGCTGCTGGGTCGAGGAGCGGAACAGGCTGCGGACCGGGCCGCCGGACAGCGGGCGGGTCAGCACCTCCATCCCCCACGCGCCCTGGGCGTCGGGGCCGATGGCCAGCCACGCGGCGGACCTGCCGTCGGTGGCGGCCCAGCCGTGCAGGCGGCCGTCCTCCGGGCTGATCCGGGTGGGGGCGTCGGGGGCAGTGGTGGAGCCGGTGTACAGCGCGGTCGGGGTCTTGCCGGCCGGGTCGCTGTTGGTCATCACCCAGCGGCCGTTGGCGGCGGCGGGGGCGACCGGGGTGGAGGCGTCGCGCAGCAGCGTGCGGCTGTCCAGGCCGAGCCGGTTCTCCCAGCCGGCGCGGATGCCGTGGGCGTCGAACGCGTCTGCCACCGTGCGGAGTTGGTCCCGGGTGAGCTTGAGCGAGCGGCCGGCGGCGAGCACCGCGTTGCGGCCGTCGACGAAGTCGTCCAGCGGGGTGAGGTAGTCGGCGAGCGCGCGGTAGACCAGCCGGTCGGCGGTGAGCGGGTCGAGGGTGCGCCGGATGTCCCACAGCGCGCCGCCGATGATGGTGGAGTTGAGGTGCACCCCGCCGTTGTCGACACCGCCCCCCGCGCCGAGGTAGTCGTCCACGGTGGTGCGGCGGTCGTCCAGCCGGCGCTGCGCGCAGTCCTCCGGGGTGCCGGTGCGGCAGAGGCTCTCGCCGAGCAGGGCGGCCTTCGGGTCGCTCATCGACATCCCGCGGGCGGTCACCTCGATGGCGTTGCCGAAGTAGTCGGCCAGTGCCTCGTTCATGGCGCCGGGCTGGCCGACGTAGACCAGGTCGGCGGTGTGCTCGATGACGCCGTGGGTCATCTCGTGCCCGGCCACGTCGAGTGCGACGGAGAACGGGTGGTACGTGGTGCCGCCGTCGCCGTAGACCATCTTCTTCCCGTCCCAGAAGGCGTTCGGGAAGGGGGCGCCGCCGTTGGTCACGTTGACCACGGAGGTGATCGGGCCGCCCTTGCCGTCCAGGCCGTCCCGGCCGAGCCGGTCGCGGTAGAAGTCGTACACGGCGGCGGCGTTGAGGTGGGCGTCGGTGGCGCCGCTGCTGCCGGTGGAGGCCGGGAAGTCCGGGCCCGGGGAACGGGCCGGGAGGCTGTCGGCGGGTATGCCGCCCCGGAAGTCGTTGTAGTCCCGGCCGGCCGCGTCGTGGGTGGCGATGGTGGCGGGGCGGGTGAGGTCGGTGAGCTGGTAACTCCCGTCCGGGAGACGGCCGATGTTCACCTTGACGGAGCGGCCGAAGGCGTCCGGAGCGGTGCCGGTGGCGGGTTCGGCCCCGGCCTCGGCGCGGGCGGTGGCGGCCGCGGTGGGGGCGGTGGTGCCGTCGCCGGCCGTGTACGGGGTGCGGGCGTCGTGGGCGAGGGCGATCGCGCCGGCGGTGGCGTCCAGGTAGACCTCGCGGACCAGTGGACCGCCGGTGTCCGGGTCGGTGCCGCGCAGGGTGAAGTGCTGGGCCAGCCGGCCGGTGCCGCCGGGCAGGATCACCTGGCCGTGGTCCTCGGCGGTGGCCCCGGCCCGGGCGCGCCGGTCCGTGAGCGAGCCGAGCGCCAGGTTGCGCAGTGTCCCGGCCGGGACGGCGGGAGTGGTCGGCGCGGTGAGGCCGGTGAAGTACTTGCCGCCGACCGACTCGACCCGCTGCTCGGCGCCTTCGCCGGTGAGGTGGACCAGGTACTGCGCGCCGAGCACCGGTATACCGCCGTGGTACTGCTGGAACCTGACGGTTCGTCGGCCGTCGGCGGTGCGCTCGGCGCCGATCTCGGCGAGCTGCCCGGGGTCGATCCGGTAGCGGTCCGGGTGGGCCGCGAGATGGGCCAGGGCGGCGGCCGCCGGGTCGCCGGGGGCCGGCTCGGCCAGGCCCGTGACCAACTGCGGGGCGGCGGTGTCCTGGCCGGACACCAGGCCGGGGACGGGGTCGGGGTCGGCGGCCGGTCCGGCCAGGGCGGGCGGCGCGGCCAGGACCAGGCCCAGGACGGCGGTTATGCCGACGCCGAGCACCTTGGGCGCGCGGGAACGATGGTGCACTGCGGTCCTCCCATGGAACACGGAACACGGAACACGGAATGCGGAACATGGAACGCGGAGTACTGGATGCGGGATCGGCGGTGACGGCACGCGAGGGAGCCGATGGGCCGTCCGATGGCGTCGACGAGCACCTTGGTCCGGCCTGCGGAGACGGCAGGGACCTTGCCGAGGGCAGCGGTTGACGCAGCGTACGACGCTTGCCGACTCCTGCGGCCGGCGTCCCGCCGTGCAACGACCATAGGTCATCGACCGAGATATGTCGATGACCTGTCTATGAGTGCGCGGGGGAGGGGCCGGCCCCGACCGGTGGCCCGGGAACACCCTGTTCCCGGGCCACCGCCCTGTCGCGGCGTTGCTACGTTCGCATGATTGCTGATTGACGATCGGTACGGTGAGAAACCCATCGCTCGGCTCGTGTCTATAAACGGGGGAAGCCGACAATCACTCGACAGCCAGCCGGCGAGTGCCGACCCGATTGGAACGAATCCCATGGCCTCCTGGGGCGACGAGGATTTCCCGAATCCGACAGATGACTCTCCCGCGCCGTCCGGCCGGAGGCGATTCCTCCGGACCGGGTCCACGCACCGGACCCGCAAGCGCCTCCTGCCGGCCGTCACCGTGGTGGCCGTGGTCGTCGGCAGCGGATTCCTGTTCCGTTCGGGGTTCGGACCCGATCATGTCGAACCCCCGTCCGGGTCCAGCGGGGATTCGATCTCGGTGGGCTATCAGAAGGCACCCGCCACGCTGGTGGTCTACGAGGACTACGACTGCGCCGCCTGCCGGAAGTTCGCCGAGGGGTTCGGCCCGACGCTTCGCCAGCTGGTCGTCGAGAATCGCCTGATCATCCAGTACCACCCGGTGGCGACCGACGGCCGCAAGACCTCGGCCCGGGCCGCCAACGCGGCGGCGTGCGCCCAGGACGCGGGAAAGTTCACCGCCTTCCGCGAGGTGCTCGTCGCGGCCGGCAAGCAGAACCCGGACGCGAAGCAGGACCTGCTCTCGCTGGCCGACCGGGTGGGCGAGCTGCGGTCCGCGGCGTTCGACCGGTGCGTCGACGACGGCGCGCACGCGGGCTGGGTGACCCGCGGGACCGATACGTTCACGAAGCAGTTCCACGCGGACGCGCCGGTGGTCGTGCTCAACGGCGACCGGGTCGACATCGACGGTGACGGGGCCGTCACCAAGCTGTGGAAGACGGTCGAGGACCTCGCACTGAAGGACCCGGGCTTCCACCCGCCGGTGAACACCCCGCCGTACCCGCCTGCCTCGGCCGCCACCGTCTCGCACTCGGCCTCGGCGTCCGCCTCGCCCAGCAGGGTGAGGGCGGCAGAGGCGTCCGAGCGCACGGCTGCGGCTTCCGGCACCAGGGAGCCGGCACACGCTTCCGGCGGCTGACGACCGGTCGGCTCGGCCGGGGCTCCGCAGCGGGGACTCCGGGCAGGCCGTCTACGTCGGCGGGTGCGCGCAGGACCGGCCCGGGGGCTGAGGGCGGCTGGGAAACGGCGGCCCGGGGCGAATTCGGCCGTGGGCGCAGAGGGGCGGAGAGATATTCCGTGTCGTCGACGGACAAAACCCGTACCGAATACTGCGGGGCCAACGCGCAAAAACCAACCAGCGAACGAGGGGAACATGAGCCGGGCGAATCGGAATGGAAAGCTGGTCGCACATGAGCGCAGGCGCGCGGAACGCGCGGCGCGAGAGATTCTCGCGAAACGTCGACGCCGTTTCATGGTGTTCGGCCTCGTGCCCGCCGTCGTGACCTCTGCGGTGATCACAGGGATCGCCGTGCAGACGTACCGCTCCCAGGACGACGGACCCGCACTGGCGCCCCTCGGAACCGTGGCCGACAGCAAGGCCATCGAGGTGGGAGCGGAGAAGGCTCCGGCAGTCCTGGAGGTCTACGAGGATTTCCGCTGCCCCGCCTGCCGGGCGGCCGAGGCGCGCCTCGGCGAGGTGCTGCAGAGGTACATCCAGTCCGGCCGGCTGCGCCTGGAGTACCACCCCCTCGCGGCCATCGACGCCGGCCTTGGCGGAAAGGGGTCCCTGCGAGCGGCGAACGCCGTCGCGTGCGCGCAGGACCTGGCCAAATTCGCCCATTACCATGCCGTCCTCTTCTCCAACCAGCCCGAGGAGAAGAACGACAGGTTCGCCGACCGGGCGGAACTCCTTCGGCTCGCCGAAAATGTCCCCGGACTGCGGACGCCGGCTTTTGAGCAATGCGTCAACAAGGGAACGCACGAGGCTTGGGTGCGCACTGTCACGGAGGAGTTCCGCCACCACAAATTCCAGGGGACGCCGGCCATGCTGCTCAACGGCAAGCAACTCGACCCGCACACCGGTGGGGCCATGGCCTCGAAGGAGGCGTTCGAGGGCGCGGTGCTCGAAGCCATCGCCGAGGCCGACCGGGCCTCGCAGGCCCCCTCGCCGACGCCCTCCTCTTCGCCGGCGCAATCGCCCGAGCACGCGGCGTCGCCTTCGGCCCAGTCGTCCTGATCCGTACCGGAGGGAAGTGAGGTTTCCCCGGGGTGCGGAAGGCTGTCGGACCTGGACTGCCCCGCTGCTTCAGGAGGTCGCCGACCGGCCCTGCCCGTAGCCGGATCCGCCACGCGCACGTCCGTGATCGTGACCCTGCTGGGGCCGGCGGCGTGATCCGTCCTGGATGTGAAAGACGCCTTTCAAAGGTGGCATCGGAGGGGTGTGCTTCGCGAGCCCGAGCGGGCCGTGAACCGGAGTGAACTGGGGAGATCAGGCCCCGGCGGTTGAGGGGCCGCAGGTGGGGGTGGGGGTCCTTCGGAACTCATGAAACATAGTTTTCACGATTCCGGCCGCTGCGGCGCCCCTAGCGGCAGCCCGCACGGGAGGTGCGGGAACGGATGGCGGAGACCGTCCCCCCGGCCGCTGCGTAGAGTGGATACAGACGGTGCTGGATCACGGCTTCCCTTCTCGGAGGGTTACCGGTGAGACGTGCGGATGCCTCCGGTGAGGCGGTGTCGGTCCGGCTGTTCCTGGACCAGGTCGACGGCGGCGCGAGCCGCGCCCGGCCGACCCGATCTGCGCGCCGACGCCTCGGGAGGCGACCCTGCTCGCGGCGGTGGCGGCGCGCGGGAGGTGAACCTCGCCATGAAAATGACCGCCGAGCGGCTGCGGGCCTCTGCCCGCTGCTCCGCCCCGGCCTCCGTGCACGCGCCGCCGGTGTCCGCCGCCGATGTCGGCCTGCTGGTGCTCCGGCTGGCCGGTCTGCTGCTGGCCGGCCACGGCGCCCAGAAACTCTTCGGCCTGTTCGGTGGCGCCGGTCTGAGTGCGACCGGCAAGGGCTTCGAGGCCCTGGGCTACCGCCCCGGTACCCTCTTCGCCGCGCTGGGGGGCGCCTCGGAACTGTGCGGCGGCCTGGGCCTCGCCCTCGGGCTGCTCACCCCGCTGGCGGCCGCCACCGTGGTCGGGGTGATGATCAACGCGATGTCCGTCAGTTCGAGCGGCGGCCTGTGGGCCGACAAGGGCGGTTTGGAGTACCCGCTGTGCCTGTCGCTGATCGCGATCGCGGTCTCCGCCCTCGGCCCCGGACGCCTGGCGCTGGACCGCCCGTTCCGCTGGGGCCGGGGCGGGTGGTGGAGTATGGCCATCGCCCTGGGAATGGGTGGCATCGGCGCGGCCATCGTGCTGTCCCTGAAAGGGGTGACCCTCTGACCGAGGGGCAACAGGCTGAGGGGACGTCCGGAGTCGGACGTCCCCTCAGCCTGTGGTGCGCGGTCGCGTCGGGCGGTTACTTCAGGAAGTGCAGGCAGAGCGTGAACTGGTCGCTGCCCTGTTCCTCCGTGTAGTAGCCGTCGGCGTCGCTGAACTGCCTGCAGGCGGTCTCGCCGTTGGAGCTGTCCTTCACCTTGCCCACGATCCTGGCGTCGGCGTCAGGGTCGGAGCAGGAGAGCACCACGACGTCCGGGTGGTTGTCCGTGACCCCGGTGACGATCGCGTTCTTGTTGTGCACGCAGTCGCCGACCGAGGCGAACGAAGGGTCGGACTGCACGTTGTAGACGATCGCGCCGATCACGAGCAACGGGACCAGCAGGCCCAGGACGGCGACGCGCTGGAAGAGCGGCTTGCCCGGGTTCATCGGCTGGCCGGGGGCGCCCGGCAGTGGCGGGGCGAGCTTGTTGATCTTCGCGCGCTGCGGCAGGTTGAGCAGCATGGTGGCCGGGTTGATCAGCAGGGAGGCGATGCCCCACCAGCCCTGCCAGAGGCTCTTCGCGGTCATGCTGCGGTGGGCGGCGATGCCGCAGCTGCGGCAGAACGGGCCCTGGAGCTTCAGGAATCGCATGATCACCAGGAAGCCCTGGTGGCCACGGATGGTCGCCTCCACCGCGGGGACCGAGCCGCAGAAACGGCAGGAGAGCGCCGCTTCGCCGTACCCGGGGTAGCCGGCCGGACCCGCCGCGGCATAGCCGTCGGGGCCGGCGGCGGGGTGGCCGTAGGCCTGCTGGCCCGGGACCGGCCCGGCCTGCGGCGCACCGCCGTTGGGGCCGGCATACGCGTACGGGCTGGGCGCGGTGGGTGCCGCGGTCCCGTCGGCGTACGGGTTGGCGCCGACCGGGCCGGCGCTTTGGGGCACCTGGGGAGGCACAGTGGACAAAGGGATCCCCCGGAGAAAATCGAGATCGGTTTCGTGAAGGCTGAAACCTATCGGTCCCGGGGTTTGAAGCGAAAGTCAGTTCGAGTCAGGTGGAAGGATGGTCGCCCAACCGTGATGGAAGGCCGATCCTGCCGAGGGGCGTCCGGCGGGTCGGTGACGGTGCGGGCCGGGGGCGTTGATCGCCTGCGTCGACGACCGCTCAGGCGCACCGTCCCGGGTGCGGCTCGGCGCGCCAGGGCTTGTCAGACAAGCCCTGGCCCCTTACTGGCCCACCCGTCCGTCGATGCACTCGCGCAACAGGTCGGCGTGCCCGCAGTGACGGGCGTACTCGTCGATCCTGTGCACCATCAGCTCCCGCGCGGCGATCCCGTCCTTCCCCAGGCGCTCGCCCAGATCCGGGTGTTCGGCCAGCGCGGCGTCGGTCGCGGCCTGCTCGCGCGCCAGATCGGAGTACGCGGCGTCGACCTCGGCCTGCTCGGCGACGGCTCCGTCGAAGTCCGCGTCACGTTTGCCGTACAGCTTCGGCAGTGGATCGCCGGGGCTGATCCAGTTGCGCCAGTCCCGTTCCACTTCGGCGAGGTGCCGAACCAGGCCGAGCAGCGACATCGTCGACGGCGGAACCGACCGACGGGCCAGTTGCTCCGCGTCCAGGCCCTCGCACTTCATCCGCAGGGTCATGCGGTAGTTCGTCAGGAAGTCCTGCAGCGTCGCGAGTTCGCCGTCCGGACTGACTCCTTCGCTGTTGCGGGGGTCGTCGTCCGGGTCGGCCCACATGTCGGGGTGGACGGTGGCCTGGCTCCATCGCGCGGGTTGGTCGCTCATGCGTTCCATGGTGGTTCGTGAGGGCCCGGGCTCGCCAGTGAGTTTCTCCACGGTGATCGCTTCGGGCCGTTGGCGGGGGTGGCCCCGTCGTGCCGCGTGCGACCTCAGGCCCGGGGTGCCAGCAGGTCGTCCAGTTCGGCCGCGAAGAGCAGGGCGGGGTCGAGGCCCATGCCGGTGAAGTGGCCGGCGAGCTCCAACGACAGGACGCCGTGCAGGCGGGTCCAGAAGGTCAGGAACCGGTGGAGGGCCTCGGGCGGGGCGGAGTGGCCGGCGGCCCAGTCCCGGTGGTCCTCCAGGTAGGTGCCGAAGGGGGTCACGGCGCTGTCCGGGGCGAGCGCCGCGCACGCGTCGACCAGGGTCGTCATGATCTCGGAGGAGATGGCGGTGATGTCCGCGGGCGCGTGGTAGCCGGGGACGGGGGTGCCGTAGACGAGGAAGTACCGCTGAGGGTCCGCCAGGGCCCAGCCGCGCAGGGTGTGTGCCAGCCCGGCCAGGTCGGCACCGGTGGCGGAGGCCGTGCGGAGGGTCTCGGCGAGGCTTCGGTACGCCTCCCGGACGAGTTCGGTGATCAGGTCGTCGCGGCTGGCGAAGTAGCGGTAGAGCGCCGGTCCGCTCATGCCCATCTGCTTGGCGATCGCGTTGAGGGAGAGCGCGGACGCCCCCGCCGTGGCGATCTGCTCCCAGGCGCGTTCCGTGATCTCGGCCCGGACCTGGGTCCGGTAGCGCTCCCGCGAGGCGTTCGCGCCCTTCGTCGCCATGGCCTGCCACCGTCCCCATTCATTCGGCTACACCCTCAAGGGTTCGTTAGAGGCTATCACGCAACCCATTGACCCGCCGTTCCGCATCGCGTTATAACTTCTAACGAACACGTGAGCATCTAACTCGGTGCGGCCGCGCGGTGCGGCCGACCGGTCGCGCTCACACCCCCCGACCGACAGAGGAGAACTCCATGTCCGGCATCCGTGGCACCGGCGTCCGCGCCGCTCTGTTCACCGTCCCGCTCGCCCTCGGCCTCCTCGGCGCCGCTGCCGCGCCCGCCGGGGCCGCCGGCTCCCACACCCCCCGGCCCGGCGCGTCCCTCACCTGCCGCGGGAAGGGCGTCGACCCCGACGCCCTCGTCCGTCACCGGGCCGAGATCGTGATCAACGCCCCGCTGCGCACCGTCTGGAAGCTGCAGACCGACGTGGAGCGCTGGCCGTCCTGGCAGGCCCCCGTCGAGACCGTGGAGCGCCTCGACCATGGCCCCTTCCGCAAGGGTTCGGCATTCCGGTGGACGACCCCGGTGCCCCCCAACCCCTCAACTCCCGTCACCAGGCTGGAGATCACCTCGACCGTCCGGCAGATCGAGCCCAACTCGTGCATCCGCTGGACCGGCCCCGCGATCGGCGAAGGACTGCGCATCGACGGCGTCCATGTGTGGAACTTCACCGAGGTCAAGGGTGGCGTCCGCGTGAGCACCGAGGAGACCCACACCGGCGCCCAGGTCGAAGCGGACGTTCCCACCGCGACCAGGATCCTCCGCGAGGGCCTCGAATCGTGGCTGCGTGACCTGAAGTCCGCCGCCGAAGGCCTTGCCCACAACCAGAATCACTGACCCGATAACTGGGTGTACGTCAACTGAGCAATCGTCAATGGCTGGCCGCCGGACGGCCGTCTCGCGCGGTATGACCATGATCACACCAGTCTCCGGTGACCTTGGTGCAGCTCCCATCGCGTCTGTGTGTTCGAGGGGTGTCCCACGAGCGAATCGGAGACCGGATTGTGCGTGCTCACGAAGGTGGCGGGGCCCAGGAGGAGAAGGCCGGACGGCGGCGGTGGCGCCCGTTGCGGCGGATCGACTACCCGCGCAGAGGGCGGCGGGGTGTCCGCCGCTGGCTTCCGTCCTGGCGGCAGCTGCTCCTGGTGGCGGGGCTCGGGGCGATGGTGCTGACGGGATGGCTGGCCCGGTTCTACATGATCACCGAGGTCCCGGACGACCTGAACTCCTTCGCCACCCAGCAGAACAACGTCTACTACTGGGCGGACGGCACCGAGATGGCGCGGATCGGTGAGATCAACCGGCAGGAGGTGCCGCTCGACCGGGTGCCGCAGCCGGTGCAGTGGGCCGTGCTGGCCGCCGAGAACGAGACCTTCTACTCGGATCCGGGGATCTCCATCACGGGCATCGGCCGCGCGGTCTACCAGATGGGCTCGGGCGGCGACACTCAGGGCGGCTCGACCATCACCCAGCAGTACGTCAAGAACATCTACCTGAACCAGCGTCAGGACATCTCCCGCAAGCTCAGTGAGATCGTCATCGCGATCAAGCTGGACCAGCGGATGAGCAAACAGGACATCCTGGCCGGCTATCTGAACACCAGTTGGTTCGGACGCGGCAGTTACGGCATCGAACGTGCCGCGGCGGCGTACTACGGCAAGGACGTCTCGCAGCTCGATCCGAGCGAAGGGGCCTTCCTGGCGGCCCTGTTGAAGGGGGCCGGGCAGTTGGACCCGGCGATCAGCGCGGACAACCGCCGCCGGGCCGAGGAGCGGTGGTCCTGGATTCTGGACCGGATGGTGGAGGTCGGCAGGCTCTCCGCCGCCGAACGCGCCGAGTACACGGTGTTCCCCGAGCCCAGGCCCCAGCCGAAGGCGGCGGGGCTGAGCGGCCAGGTCGGGTACCTGGTGGACATGGCCAGGGCCTATGTGGAGAGCCACAGCGACATCACGTCGGCCCAGCTCGACCTCGGCGGCCACCAGATATACACCACCTTCGAGAAGCCGAAGGTCAGTGCCCTGGCCGCCGTGGTGCAGGACGCCACCAAGGGGATCGACCCCGGCAACCGTGACGCCGACAGGTTCCTGCGGGTCGGTGCCGCCTCGGTGGCCCCCGACGGGAGGATCGTCGCACTCTACGGGGGCCCCGACTATCTGAAGCAGGGCTTCAACAGCGCCAACACCTCCACGGTGCCGGTCGGTTCGGCCTTCACCCCGCTGGTGTACGCCGCCGGGCTCAGCCAGGGCGTGCAGCGCCAGCGGGGCGGCAGCCGTACCCCGGTGCTGCCCACCACCACCTACAACGGCGACAACGGCGTGAACGTGATGACCCCGGAGGGGCCGTACTGGGGGCGTGACGGGAAGATCGTGAAGACCGCCAACGACGGCAAGCGGGACTGGGGCACGGTCACCCTGAGGAGCGCGGTGGAGCAGTCCGTCAACGGGCCGATGATGCAGCTCGGTATGGACGTCGGCCTGGACCGGGTGCAGAAGACCGCCGCGGACCTGGGCCTGCTCCCGGTCAGCATGGGTGAGCTGGCGCCGGCCTTCGGGGTCGGGAACTCCACGCCGAGCGCGATCAGGACAGCCGACGCGTACGCCGCCTTCGCCGCGGGAGGCAGCCACACGGACCCCTACTCGGTACTCAGGATCACCCGGAACGGCGCGCCGCTCGCGCTGCGTCTGCCGACCGCCGTACAGGCGCTGACCCCGGCGGTCGCGGGGGACGTGGACGCGGCGCTCAAGGACGCGGTCCGCACCGGGAGCGCCAAACCGGCGGCGGAGGCGGGCCCGGACCTGGCCGGGAAGCCCGGTACCACCGCGGACCGTACGGCGGGGTGGTTCGTCGGCTACAACGGGCAGATGTCCACGGCCGTCACGGTCTTCCGGGCGGACCTGAAGGACATGAAGCTGCTCTCGCTGGAGGGGCTGGGCGGCGCCGCCCCGGACACCCCGGACTCCGCGCTGCCCACCCAGATCTGGACCTCGTACATGAAGACGGCCGGTGGCCAGGACGGCCGGGGAGAGGCGCGCGGCCGGTAGGCCGGGGCGGGCCGGGGGGGGCCCGGGCCCCCCCGGCCCCCCCGCCGCCCCGGCCCGGGACGTGGCCCCGCGCCCCCCCGGGGCCGGCGGGCCGGGGGGCCCCAGGGGCCGGCTGGGGGGGGGCGCGGGGCGCGGGGGGGGGGGGGGGGGGGGCGGGGGGGCCCCCCCCCCCCCCCCCCCCCCCCCCCCCCGCCCGGACCGGTCACTTGACCAGGCGCGACCAGTCGGCCGGCTGCCCGGGGTCCAGCTGGCGCAGCTTGTCGAGCACCTTGGGGTCCTGGGCGTCCAGCCAGTCGGCGACCTGGCGGAAGGAGACGCAGCGGACGCCGTCCCGCTTGCAGACGCTCTTCATCACGTCCTCGATGGCCTGCATGTAGATGCCGCCGTTCCAGGTCTCGAAGTGGTTCCCGATGAAGAGCGGGGCCCGGCTGCCGTTGTAGACCCGTTCGAAGCCGCTGAGGTAGCTGTCCCGGGTCTCCTTCTCCCACGCGGCGTACTTCTTCGGGTCGCCCTTGGTGCTCTCCCCGGACTGGCTGGCGAGGAAGTTGAAGTCCATCGCGAGGCCCTGGGTCGACTTGCCCGGGTAGGGAAGCATCTGGAGCGGGAAGTTCCAGATGCCCTCCTTCTTGCCGGGCCAGACCTGGAATTCGCCCGGTGAGCTGGCGTCGTACCGGAAGCCGTCCGCCTTCTCGGCCGCGAGCAGGGCCTTCTGGCCCTCCAGACAGGGGGCGCGGCCGCCGACCAGCTCCTTGGTGTAGTCGAAGGGCAGCGGCGGGAGGTCCTTGAAGCCGGTGTTGGTCTTCCAGTTGGTGACGAAGGAGATCGCCTGGTCGAGCTCGCTCTTCCACTCCTCGGTGCTCCAGTCGCGGCCGCCCTTGGCGTCGCAGAAGTGCCCGTTGAAGTGGGTGCCGATCTCGTTCCCGTCCTGCCAGGCCAGGCGCAGCTGCTCCAGGGTTTCCTTGATGTGGGCGTCGGTGGGGAAGTCGATGGCGGCGGCGCCGGCGTCGTGCTGCGGCGGGTGGTAGAGCGTGCTCCTGGACTTGGGCACGGTGTAGATGCCGGTCAGGAAGAACGTCATCTGGGCGTTGTTCTCCGCGCCCAGCTTGCGGAAGCGCGAGAACAGGTGGTCGTCGTTCTCCAGCGCGCCGTCCCAGGAGAACACCACGAACTGCGGCGGCTTCTCGCCGGGCTTCAGTTTCTCGGGCTTGGGCTGCCTGGGCTGCGGACCGGTGTCGGAGGTCGAACCGTCACCGAGCACCTTGACCACGCCGTCCCAGGTCGGCGAGGGGCTGGAACTGGGGCTGGGGCTGTCGGACGGTGTGCCGCTCGGGCTGGGTTCGGTGCTCGACGGAGCGACGTCGGCGGCGGTCGGTCTGTCCTTCGAGTCGGAGCCTCCCGTGGTCAGGGCGAAGGTCGCGACGACCCCCACTGCCAGCAGGGCGGTTGCGCCACGAGCAGCCCGCACCGTTCCTCCGTTTCTCCGACATACAGTCAGATAAGTTTGGAAAGTAAGCCATACAGTGCGATCATCAGAACATTTTTGATCGGTAGGTGTCGAGGCGGAGACCGAACGGTGGCCCGGCGGGTGATCGCATAACTGCCCTACCGTGCAGGGTTCCTGACGCAAATCCGGCCACTCGTTCGGACCTCCCGGCCCCGGAGTCCGAGTCGCCTGAGTGGCTGTCAGGAATGAGGGTCGTGTCGGGCTCTGCCCCTTGACCGCTCGTGTGGCGCTTGTATCGGCAGCGCATGGCGGTGGCCCGGTCCCGGCGAGTGCGATGTCGTCGCCGCGACCGCATCCGCTACGGCGCGACATCACCGGCAGCGCGCGGTCTGCCCGAAAGCGCAGACCGCATCATGGCCCCGTCGAGGGGGTGCGGGAGGAAGCCCGCGCCGACCTCGCCGCGGTCCTGGGGGAGGCGCTGCGGCTGCTGCCGCCCGCGTGGATGCTGTACCGCAAGGGCGGGGACGTGTACACCGGACCGCACCCTGAGATCCGTCCTGAGGGCGACGTCGCGCCCTTCCTTCAGGCGGTCTCCGCCGGACTGCTGCTGACCTCGTCCTACGGAGAGACGCTGCACGGTGTCGGCGCCCGGGTGATGTACGGGGCGTCGATGCTGTACGTGCTCGCGGCGGTGCCGGCGTGGAAGCCGGGCGGTGGCTCGCCCCGGCCCGTCTGGCACGCGTCCGGCTTCCTCGTCCTCGCCTCGGTCCAGGTCGTGCTCGGCATCGCGCACATACCGGCGGTCCAGCTCCCCCTGGGCGTCCTGATGTTCGGACTGAGCGTGCTGGCGCTGGCGCGGCGCTGACGCTGGAGCCCGTCGCGGAGCCCGTCGCGGAGCCGGAGCTGCCGAGGTCGCCACGGCGGCCTCGGCAGCTTCCTGCCGAATTGGTCTCGACCATTGCTCCGGGTCCGGGAGTGGGGGAGGCTCGCGGCGAAGCGCCGGGCTGCGGACTCCGGTGCTCTTTTCAGAGGGAAGAAGGTACCGGCATGGCGATGCGTAAAGCGGTTTCCACCATGGCCCTGGCTGGACTGTTGGCCGCGGGCGGGTTGATGGCCGCTCCGGCTGCTCAGGCGTCCACAAGGGTGACGACCGGATATGTCTATGTCGGTATGTACCCGAGCGGTGCCGCGTGTGAGGCCGCGGGCCAGGCCTACGTGGCCCGGGGGGAGGCGGTCAGCTACTTCTGCGATGTCGCCCCGACGACGGCCCGGCTCTCCATCTGGGCCTGAGTCGACAGGCACGCGGGAGCGGCAGGCCGCCGGCCCGGCGGCCCGCTCGTTCAGCCCGTTCGCGGGCTGAGCGAGTGTCTCCGCTGTGGTTGGGTGTCGGATGACTTCTGGCGATGGTCTCGACACACAGGGGCATTGATGAAGCGCTACATCCTGACCGGTTCCCCCGGAGCCGGGAAGACGGCGATCCTGCGTTGGCTGGAGCACGACGGCTACACCGTGGTCGAGGAAGCGGCGACAGATGTCATCGCCCTGCGACAGGCCCAAGGCGAACCGGCGCCATGGACGAACCCGTCCTTCGTGGACGCGATCACCGACTTGCAGCGCCGACGGCAGGAGCAGGCCGCGTCCCTTCAGGACGAGGTGCAGATCTACGATCGATCGCCCGTCTGCACCTACGCCCTGGCCAGGTATCTCGGCCACCCTGTCTCTTCGGCCCTGGCCTGCGAGTTGGAGCGCATCCAAGCCGGGGACATCTACGACAAGAAGGTCTTGTTCGTCCAGAACCTCGGGTTTGTCGTACGGACCGACGCGCGGCTGATCACTTTCGAGGAGGCACTGCGATTCGAGCAGGTTCATCGGGACGCCTACGCCTCACTCGGATACGAGTGCGTGTCGATCGCCCCGGGCCCGCTGTCGGAACGGGTGGCAGCGGTCAAGAAACGGATTGAAGCCGCGCCGTGAACCACCAGGCCCCATCTCGGACGACCGCACTCCCGGACCCGCCGGTTTCACCGGTCCCGGCGAGGTCCGGCCGGGTGGTGGCTATGCTGCGGCGCATGGACATCGTGATCCCGCTCTTCGACAGCTTCGAGCCGCTCGACGCGATCGGGCCGTACGAGATCCTCGCGTACGTGCCCGGTGCCACCGTGCGGTTCGTCACGGACGAACCTGGCCTGGTGCAGGACGTGTTGGGTTCCCTGCCGGTGCACGTGCCGACCGGGTACTCCGAGGTGGAACGCTGCGACGTCCTGCTGATCCCGGGCGGGGGCAGCTTCCAGACCATGGTGAACGACCCCGGGTTCCTCGGCTGGGTGCGCCGGATCCACGCCGGCACCCGCTTCACCACCTCGGTCTGCACCGGTTCCCTGGTGCTCGGCGCGGCCGGCCTGCTGGACGGCCTGACCGCCACCACCCACTGGGCCGCGGCCGCCGAACTGGAGTCGTACGGCGCCGTCTACACCCCCGAACGGGTGGTCCGGCACGACCGGCTGATCACCTCGGCCGGGGTCTCCTCCGGCATCGACATGGCCGTCCGGCTGGCCGCCCTGCTCACCGACGAGGTGACGGCCCAGGCGATCCAGCTCTACACCGAGTACGACCCGCAACCCCCCTTCGACACCGGCTCGGTGGCCAAGGCCCCGGCCGAGGTGCTCGAACGGGCCCGCACTCTGGGCTAGCCGAGCCGCGCGTCCAGCCGGGGGCGCCCTGGGACTCGGCATTTCGTTGCTCGTGGCAGAGCCCGCACGCCCGACCGGCCGCCGGTGACGCGGGAGGCCGGTGGGGTGTTCCGCCCGGGGCGAGCCGCAACTTCGCAACTGAGGGCGGCGTCCATGGTCGGGCTCCTGTGACGGCTTGACGGCCTCGCCCATCCTCCATGCATTTGCGGCGCTGTATCGCCGAGCGGGACGACTGGGGGCGCGGTGACGCTGGACGGACGGGTAGCGGTGTTCGATGCCGTCGTGTCTGTTACCGATACAAGGATGAAACGCTCTTTACCGGAACCTGATGGGACTGACGAAAGGATGAAACCCTCTTTAGACAGGAATCTGACGTCCCGTCCCTACAGTGCCACGCATGCCACATACACATGGTCGGATCAACGGTCACCACCACAGGATCCACAGCCGAGCGTGCACACAAGCCGTCCTGACGGCAGTCGTGTTGGCCGCGGGCATGGCGCTGGCCGCGCCCGCGGGGGCCGCACCGCAGGACGGCGCCACCGCGGCCCTCGCCGCGGGGCCGGATTCCGTCACCACGCATTCCGGCGCCACGACCGCACAAGAGCGCAGCCGGATCGACACCTACTGGACCGCCACGCGGATGAAGCTGGCGGGCGCCCTGGTCCCCGAGATCACCCCCGTGCCCGAGGATGACAACACGCCTGACGATCCGCGGCCGCTTCCCGCGAACACGCTGGATCCCGGGGCCACATGGACGCACGGCGGAGCGGTGAACGAGAGCGTCGGCCGGCTCTTCTTCACCTTCTCCGACGGCTACGACGGCAGTTGCACCGCAACGGTCGTCAACAGCGCGAACCGCAGCACCCTCATCACGGCGGCGCACTGCCTGAGGGGCGTCGGGGCTGCCGCTGCCGACGACACGTGGCACCACAACCTCTACTTCGTGCCCGGTTACCGCAACGGAACGAAACCGCTCGGCGGTTTCAGCATCAAGAGCATGGCCACCTCATCCCGCTGGGACGCCGATCCGGGCAGGACGACCTCGGAGGAGGTCGCCGTCGCCGGCTACGACACGGGAGTCCTCGTGGCGAACCCCTCAGCCGGGGGACGACGGATCGCGGACGTCACGGGAAGCCAGAAGATCGCGTTCACCAAGCCCGCCAAGGGCGAGTTCATCCACACCTTCGGGTACCCGAAGAACCGACTCAACGACCCCGGCGCCAAGTACGCCGGATCACGCATGATCCATTGCGCCGGACCGGCCCAGCCCGGCCCCAAGGCACCCCTCCTGTGGGGTGAGCCCTGCGACATGTCGCACGGGGCGAGCGGCGGTCCCCACCTCGCACAGTTCGACACCCGGACCGGCGCCGGCACCGTCGTCGGCGTCACCACCACCAGCGAAGAAGTCGCGGGCGGGCAGGCCAATACGCTCTACGCCACACGCCTTGGTGACAGCGCCCACCGTCTCTACAACTGGGCGCAGACACGCCTGGCCTGACGTCGTGTCAAGCTCCTGCCCGGCCGGCACCTCCTCCCGGCCGGGCAGGACCCGTGCCCGACGTGCGGCGCCGTGGGGCCTGGGCGGGCCGTCGAGCGGCCTCGGGCCGGTGCCGGGTCGGTGGCGGCCGGGCCGGCCTCCGGGTGCTCGCCGGTCGTGGCGGGACGCTCTCGGGAACGCCCGGGTCAGTGGACCCTGATCCCCTCGCGGCTCGCCCGGACACCGCGGGCGGCCGAGCGCACTGTGCCCGGCCGCCGCGGTCTTCTCCGGGAGAGCCTGGCCCAGCGCCCCGGCAGGCGCGCCGACCGGCCCCGGCTGCCGGAGACCTGTGACGGGTCCTGCCCTGCGGCCGGGGCCAGGGCCTCGGATGTCGAGCACGAGCCGTAGGCGGATGCGGATGTCGGTGACTTCCTTGTCGGTGACGGCGTCGCGGGACCACCCGATAAGGCGCTGTTCGGAGATGGTGCGGACGTCATCGGTGCGGTGCGGCGTGGGACGGTGCCGGCCCGGCCTGCGCTCTGCTCGACTCCCTTGGCCACTGGACGGCCCTTCAGAGCCGCGACAGCCAACCACCCTCACCACGGGCCCCGACCGCCCACACCGGCCGTCAGGCCAGAAAGACACCGCACAGCGTCTCCCGGCGACCCGGACCAGTTCCTGGACGGCTGTGTCGAGCGGCGCGTAGGCGAGGTGGTAGGCGGTCCCGTCGGGCTTGCCGAGGCTGTGGCGGGCGAGCGCTCACCGTCGGCGGACAGGGCCTCGCCCTGGTGGTCGACGTCCCAGGTCAAGCCGCGAAGTCCTGCCGGAGTACAGGAGTGGGCGCCTTGCGAGGCGCAGATGTTTCATCGGTATGCGAGGTGTGCTGCATTTCCACCTGGCTGGACTCCTGGCGTCACACCTAGGGCACGTCTGAAATGACAGCTATAGGGGCTGTCGTTACGTTCGTCGCAGGTCGGTCGCCCGGCTGACGTCCGTATGACAGAGGGAAGTGAAATGCGCACGCGTACATTAGGTGTGGCCGCTGCCGGAAGCGCGGCGGTCCTTGCCGCCGCTGGTATCACCTATGCCTCGGTTGACGAATCCACCCCGACGTCCCCGTCTGTCCAGCTGGCGGCCCCGCCTGCCGAGCCTGTCCAACCAGCCGCCCCTGCCGCCCCAGCCGCAGCTGCCTCGGGCGGCGGCAGCACAGGCGGGGAGAGGGACGAGGGCCGTGACCACGAGGGCGGCGGACGCGCAAGCGGGGAGAGGGACGAGGGCCGTGACCACGAGGGCGGCGGACGCGGCTACGGCCACAAAGAAGAGGGAAGGATCTACTTCAACGAACGTACGTACTCCGCCTCCACCGAGGGCTGTATCACTGCGGCCAGCGGACTGGGCTCCAGTAGCTTCAGTGTTTTCAACGACAGCCGGAAGACCATCGAGGTCTTCCGCGGCTTTACCTGCGACAACGGCGCTCCGGTAGCCACCGTGGGTCCCCGCGGCGAAACCAACGGCATTGTGACCCGTACCGTCCACGGGGGCGTGTTCGGTGACGAAGGCGTCGCGGGCAGCTTCCGGGTGATCGGCGACTACGACGAGTGGTGACAGCGCCGGTCTCCAGTTCGGCGACCAGGGCCTGGGTGAGGACAGGTAGCCGTCGTTCAGGCCGGGCAGGGCGAGGGCGACGCGGCGGAACGCTCCGTTGCCTACGAGCCGCAGCAGGTCGTCCCGACCGCAATGTGGCGGGGCCCCTCGGGGAATCCGAGGGGCCCCGCCACACTCGCATCATCGATGGCGGTTTGTCAGCGGGAGGCGAGTTCGGTAGCGCGCTGGGTGAGTTCGACGGCGCCGGGGATTCCCCGCCTCGCTGCCTACCGGTACCTGGACTGCCACCTGCCCGTCACCGAGCAGATCGCCACCCGGCAGCTGTCCCTGCCCTGCTGCCCGGCCATGACCAGCACGGACGTGCAGCGCGTCATCGACGCCCTCCGTGTCATCCGGTCCTGACCCGCAGGCTGCCGGGCCGGCTGTCAGATCACCGGCGGCCGGCCCAGCTTCGTCATCCGCCACACCGTGCTCCACCGCATCGGACGCCGCGGCGGACACGGCGTCCGGACACCCTCGAAGAACCCGGACCACCATGCCCTGAGACCGGCCGACGGCGGCCTCCGCACCAGCGTGTACAGCGCCCAGGAGGTGAGGTAGACCGGTACCAGAACCGCAGGGAGGTGACGCTTGGCCAACCACACCCGATTGCGGGCCGTCATCCGGTAGTAGGTGGCGTGACGGGCCGGGTCGGTACGGGGGTGCTGCAGCACCATGTCCGCGCGGTACTCGATCCCCCAGCCGGCGTCCAGCGCACGCCAGGCGAAGTCCGTCTCCTCGTGCGCGTAGAAGAACGGGGCGGGGAAGTCGCCGATCTGGTCGATCACACTCATGCGGATGGCGTGGCCGCCGCCGAGGAAGGTGGTGACCTCGCCCGACAGCAGCGGGTCCGAGGCACCGAAGCGGGGCACATGCCGGCGCTGGGTGAACCCCGTCTCGTCCGCGATCCGGAAGCTCACCACCCCAAGGCGCGGGTTCTGTTCGAAGGTTTCCCGGATCAGCCGGAAGGTGTCGGTCCGGGGAAGCAGGCCGTCGTCGTCCAGGACCACCAGGACGTCGACACCGCCGAGTTCGCGCAGCCGGTCCACCCCGGCGTTCCGGCCGCCCGGGATGCCGAGGTTCTCCGGCAGTTCCACGGCATCCACCCACGCCGGAAGTTCCGGGAGCTTCACTCCCTGCCCGAGCACCACGGCCTTGACGCTCTCGCCCTCCTGGGCCGCCACCGAGTCCAGGAGCGCGTGCAGCTCCTTCTGCCGGTCGCCCATCGTCAGCACCACCACGCCCAGCGTGACGTCCATCGCACCCGACCCCATCGAGGAACCCTTCATGATCTCGCCGACACCGGAACCCGCGGATGTGTCGTTGCGCGTACTCGCCGAGACAGGGCGGCTCCCGGACCACCAGTACATGGACCAGCACACCCTGACCTGGATTGCCCGTGGGCGGCCTGCCGGTCCGAGTGCCCGAGTCACGATGCCACACCGGCCGGTCCTGCTGGTACCGGACGCCTCCTGGTTCGCGGGCCCGGCCGTGATCGATTCTATCCACGGCGCCCGGCACAACGCCCGCGTCAGCCTCCTCGTTCAGCTCCTCGCCCGCCACCACGGGCTCGACCACGACTCGGCCCTGGCCCTCGCCGCCGCGGCGGCCTGCCACGACGGCCACCGCCATCACGACCGCGACGACCGGGGTCACGGCCGGCGCGCCGCCGGCTGGCGCGCCTCGCCCTCGCCAGAGGCCACCACGTTTTCCTGGAAGGCGTCTTCGGCGCCGAGCGGTACGACGCTGTGAATAACACGCGGCGCGCGAACCGAAGTGGGAGTGTTCGCCTGTACCGGTCAGCGGCTACTCGCTCTCGCCACTGCCATCCGGCACAACTGGACCACCGCACCACGATCGGGCGATCAATCATCGCAACTGAGCACCGAAGACACCGGACTCATTCATCCAGTCCTGTCGACCGAAGATTAGTTGACGACAGGTCAGCACATTTAGAATCGTGGACCCCTTGGATTCGCCCCGTCGGCTGGGCCCATGGCGCGTGGCCCGCGGTCCTGCGGGCTTCCGCTGATCATTCATGACCAAGTGGAGGTTTCGATGCCCGAGAAGGTCGTCAAGGAGAAGGTGCTCGTCTACGTCGTGCGGGACGGGCGGCTGCTGGTGTTCCGGCACACCGACTACAGCTACGAGGAGGTCGGTATCCAGGTCCCGGCCGGCAGCATCCGGCCGGGAGAGGGCCCGGAGGCCGCCGCGCTGCGTGAGGCCCGGGAGGAGACCGGCCTCACGGACTTCAAGATCGTGCGCAAGCTCGGCGAGATCGAGTACGACATCAGCCCGTACCGGTTCGAGATCCAGCGCCGCCACGTCTTCCACCTGGAGCTCACCGAGCCGACCCCGGAGCGGTGGATGAGCCAGGAGGACCACGACGGCGAGCAGGAGCCCACGTACTTCGAGTGCTTCTGGATCCCGCTGGAGGCCGCACACATCCTCCAGTCCGGCCAGGGCGCCCTGCTGGGACGCCTGTTCGGCTGACCACGTCCGCGCACCCTCGGCAAGGGCGGAAGCCGATGAACCGCCGCACCGAACGGCGCCCCCTGATCGAGCAGTTGTACCGGGGCCTGGATTCCGAGGCGGCCAGGACGGCTTCCGCGGGCGCAGATGGCCGCCCGCGTTGCGCGAGCACTTCACGCTGTCCGACGCCTCACGTCGCGGGAGCCGGCGGATCCGCTCGCCGGCGGCGATGTTGGTGAACGTGCCGGAGTGCTCGAACACTCCGGCCATCAAGCCCCGTGGGCGGGCATCCGGTTCTACCCCGGCACCGCCCCTGCCCTGCTCGGCGTGCCCGCGCACGAGCTACGGGACCAACGCGTCGACCTCGCCGGCCTCTGGCCGGGTGCCAAGGTGCGCCGTCTTACGGAGCAGATCGACGCGGCGTCCGACCCTGCCGCCGCCCTCGAGGATCTGGCGCTGTGCCTCGCAGCCGAAGCTGAGCCCCGCGACCCGCTCCTGCGTGCGATCGTGGTGTCCCTGGCGGCCGGCCACTCAATCACAGCGACCGCGAAGTCAGTGGGCCTGGCCATGCGACGACTCCACCGCTACTCCCTGGCTGCCTTCGGCTACGGCCCCAAGACCCTGGCCAGGGTCCTTCGCCTGCGACGTGCCCTCGCCTTGGCCCGTACAGGCGTCCCCTTCGCGGAGACGGCTGCACGGACGGGCTTTGCCGGACCAGGCTCATCTGGCACGCGATGTGCGGGAGTTGACGGGGGAGTCGCTGAGCGGCCTGGTGGGACGGTAGCTCACGCTGAGGCGTTCGGCAGGGGTGCGAAGAGGTCGACGCCGTTGCCGTCCGGGTCATGGACCGTGGCGTAGCGCTGGCCCCAAAAGGCGTCCCACGGCTTCAGCTCACCGTGATAGCCGGCACCGGCAAGGTCCTGGTACACCACGTCGACGTGCTCGGGGTCCGTACACCGGAACGCCAGCGTTACCCGGCCACCGCCCGCTGGTGGAGGCCACGTCGGGTGGAACGAGCGGATGGTGTCTTCGGTGTCGAGGACGAGGCGGAGCCCGCCCGGAAGTACGGCCTCGACGTGCGGCTGGTCTTCGGATCCATCGGGAAACCCGATCCCGAGGCGCCGGTAGAAGGCGAGCGAGGCGGCCAGATCGGAGACGACGAGGCCGACGGAGTCGAACTGCGGTGCTGGTGTGCTGTTCATGATCGGCAGCGTAGGCAGAGGACGGGCGCCGGGTCTTGAAGAAAACGGACGCCCGTGTCCTGATCCCGGGTGCCGGCCGACCGCACGTCGATTGTGCCGCCGGAGCGTTCGGCGATGACGAGCGCCGCGATCGGGGAACGGCAGTGGTTGCCCTTGCAGATCACCAGTACCTTCCGGCGGTCCCTGGTCATTCGGCACTCACCCTCTCGATCTCGAAGGTGATCACGCCCAGTGCTTCCTTGGCGGGCGGGAGGATGGCGTGGATGGCGCGGAGCTGTTCGGTCTCGGTGGTGTGGGGGTTGAGGGCCTCCACCTTCTCGGTGCCGAACATCTCCTTGAAGGTGCGGTAGGTGCCGATCCGTTTGACCCGCGTCAGGCAGCTGTCCTGGCGGCAGGTGAAGCGGATCAGGTCTCCGACCCTGATTCGCTTCATCGACTCGTAGGCGACGCGTACTTCGACGGTCTTCTCGCCGCTGGCGATGAGGTCGAAGTACTGCTTGTAGATCGGCATGTTGCGGGGGCGGTGGCCCGTTGCCCGGGAGTTGTGCGTTGCGGGCCGGGGGGTGCTCATCAGGGATTCCAATGCGGTCGTGGTGCAGGACCGGTAGAAGTGCCGGGGGTCGCTCAGTATCAGCTCGCCGAGGTCTGAGATGGTGAGTTACGTACCCCGAGTCCGTCGGGGGCTGTTCGTGCTTTCGGCCTGTTCGTTCTGCGTTCAGACCACAGCGGTACAGACGAATCCGAGATCCGACAGGCCCTCGCTCTGGCACAGGCGGTCGGAGGCGCCGCCGGCGGCGGTCTGCAAGATCTGGTAGTCGGCACCGGCCTCCTGGCCCCAGTGCATTGCGGCCCGCCACAGGAGGCGGCCGATTCCCAGGCCCCGGTACTCGGGGAGCACTCCGAAGTACTGCGGAAGCAGACGCATTCGGCCGATCGGGTCGGCCATGGTCTCCATGGGGCCGATGGCTCCAGCCACCTGGCCCTCCCGGACGGCGGTCAGGACCGGGCCGACAGTGTCGATCCGGGAATGCAGGAAGGCGAATCCCTCATCGGCCATTTTCTCCGCGAACGTGCCGAAGGTGGCGCGCACCTCCTTGGGCTGCTCGGTCAGGGTCTCGATGCCGTCGGCCGCAGGAGCGGGGCGGTCGAAACTGCGGAGCTGAACGCGAGTGGAGGCGGCGACGGTATCCGCGGTGGCCTGGAACCAGACGACGCGGGCCTTGGCCGCGTCGTAGGTGGCGGTGAGCTTCGCGGCCAGTTCCTTTGCTTCCGTCCGGCGTTCGGGGGCTCCGTAGAGGTGGATTCGGAGGAGGCCGTGGCCGGTGATGGTGGGGATGAGCGTCCGGTCCTGGTTTTGCACGATCTCGTGGAGCAGTACGGCTTCGTCTTTGCGGTCCGACCAGCGGCGGTCTTTGTCGTGGGCCAGGAAGCTGCCGGTGCCTGACACCCTCAGCACGTCGGCCATCAGGTCGGGAGTCACCGCGTCCGGATGGCTCGGGCCGAGTGTCGGCAGGTACGGCACGGTGAGGAGGGGCCGCATCCTGTCCCAGCGGAATCCCATGCACCCACGCTACTCGCCCGGCACAGAGGGCTCATGCCCAAGCGCGGGTTGCGCCAGGGACTGAGCGTTAGTGATCGCCTGCGATCAGTGGGGGTTGTCGTCGCCCGCGTTGCACGAGCACTTCACGCTGTCCATACCGTGCAGCGCGGCGGTCGGCAGGGTCCGGGTCGGCACGGTCAAGAGGGGGCGGGGTGTCGGCTGAACGCCCCGCGAGGCCAGGGGCTGTTCGATGCCGGTGACGCTGACCAGCTCGACGAGTACGGGGTCGGGGGTCTCGGGTTCGGGTTGCAACTGCCGGCACATCTCGGTGGTGACCGGATGCCACGGTCCGGCAGGCACGACCGCTCCGTCCTCGTACCCGGTCCCGCCGGTGGTGATTCGGACGGTGGTGTACTCGCACCGCCTGCGAAGCTCCTGGGAGGGGAGCGCGATCTTCAGGCTCACCGGGGCCTCCCGGGTACGGGGTCTTCGAGCTCGTCGCCGAACACGGTCTCCAGCTCGGCGACCAGGGCCCGGGCGAGTTCGGCTTCCTGCCCCCGGTCGAGGATGACTTTCGCGAGGTTCCCGGCACCGCGCAGCTCGGTGAGGTCGTTGCCGCGCAGGTCCATCTCCTTGTAGGAGCCGCGTTCGAACTCGGTGCGGCGCAGCGCGCATTCGTCGATGACGGCCCGGCTCAGGTCGCAGCCGGTGAACGTCGCCTCTGTCAGTACGCATCTGGAGAACACGACGGGGCCGGTGGCCCTGATCTTCTCGAACGTGGCGAAGTCGAACTTGCAGGCGTCGAAGAGGACGTTGTCGAGGGTCAGGCCTCTCAGGGTGGTGCCCATGAGCTCGCAGTCGCGGAACACGACGCGGGAGAGCCTGCAGGCGCACCCGTTCGGCCCGCAGGCGGGTGATGCGGCCTGCGGTGAGGGTGGCGTGGGCCAGGTCCAGGGCCAGGGATACCGGTGGTGTGGCCGGGCACCCACTCCGTTTCGCTGAGCCGGGTCCTCTTCTCCGGGGTCAGGTTCCAGCCCTGGATCAACAGTTCCCGCTCTTCCTCGTCCACCCACACCGTCGGCGAGCCGCCGCCCCCGGTGTTGGGGCCGATTCCGATGAACCACTGATACCCCTCCTGTCACGTACCTCGCGCATTCTTGCGCTCGGAGTTGACGTGAGCACCAGCATCGGGCCTCCGAGGCCGCCTGTCAGGCGTTTTCAATTCTGACGAGCCGCCAGTGTGTCGTTTTCGTCGTGGAGATCAGGCGGGTCGGCTGTTGACCGGTGCTGGTGGTCAGGGGGTGAAGTGTGGGGAGTGGGCTTCGATGGCCTGGACGAAGGCGGTCCATTGGGTGTGGTCGAAGGCGAGGTGGGGGCGGGTGGGGTTCTTGTCGTCGCCGAGCCAGACATCGCCGTTGGGGAAGCGGGCGATGATCACGCAGTCGCCGTTGGAGTCGCCGGAGAAGGGGGACTTGGTCCAGGTGGCGTCGGCGGAGTTGTGGTCGTAGGGGTCGTGGTTCTTGGTCACGGGATCTCCTCCTACGCGCGCGATGGCCCTGCCCGGAGGGGGCAGGGCCGTGCTGGTGGTGCAGTTCAGGGGGTGAAGTGTGGGGAGTGGGCTTCGATGGCCTGGACGAAGGCGGTCCATTCGGCGTGGTCGAAGGCGAGGTGGGGGCGAGTGGGGTTCTTGTCGTCGCCGAGCCAGACATCGCCGTTGGGGAAGCGGGCGATGATCACGCAACTGCCGTTGCCGTCACCGGAGAAGGGGGACTTGGTCCACTGGGCGTCGGCGGAGTTGTGGTCGTAAGGGTCGTGCTTGTTGCTCACGTCAGCTCTTCCAGCTTCCGTTCAAGGGCGGTGATGGTGTCTTCCGGAGACAGCGCGCACCGCTTGACCCGGGCGATGGCCCGCTCGGCCCGTCGTACGTCGCGTCCCGTTCTACGCGGGAGCATACCGCCGACGGCTTCGATGAACGCGAAGCCGTTTTCGAGATCGTCAGGGAACCGCATCAGGGCGATTCCCGACGAAAGGATGCCTGGCCGTCCGGCACTCAGCGGCACCATGCCCAGTGTGACGTTGGGGTACTGGGCGACCTTGATCGCGTGCCGGATCTGTTCGGCCAACACTGCCTGGTCACCGGCTACGAGCAGCGCGATCTCACCGAAGTAGGCCTCGAACGTGAGAACCGGGTCCTGCGTCAGCCGGCGTTGGCGGAGAATCCGGACCTCGGCTCCAGCCTCCACACGTTCCTCGTTGGGAGAGTCGAGACCGGCCGTAATCATCTCCTTTGCGTATCCCTCGGTCTGGACCAGGCCGGGGAACGCCGAGGGGAAGTACTCCAGCATGTGTGAGGCATCGGCTTCGAGCGCGAGATACTCCGCGAACGCCGGCGTGATCGCTTCGGCATAGTCGAGGTCGCGCCACCACTGCTTGGTCGGGCCGTTCCCGAGCAGGCTCTCCAACTCCTCACGTTCCTGGCCGGAGACGCCGTAGTGGTCGAGCAGCGTCTTCAGATCGGCGGCGCTGATCGGCTGGTGGGCGCGCTCGATTCTGCTGAGGCGAGCGGGGTTCCAGCCCTTCAGGCCGACCGTGACGTCGGCCAGGGTCTTGTTGTTCTCCAACCGCCAAGCGCGCAGTTCATCGCCGAGGCGGATCTGCCGGATCGCGGACAGGCTCTTCTTCAAGCTGGCGCCTCCCCTCTGAGTGTGGACAACCAGTGTTGCCAATGATGGACCGTCACCTCAAGCCAGTTCAAGATCAACGGATTTGTTTCTGTGTTCGGGTTGAAAGTTCGATTCTGCATCCGTCACACTCAGCGTGACCGCACGGACACGCTCCTGACGGGGCGTCGTCGCGTCGTGCGTGCTGCCAATTTCCGCCCGCAACCGAGGCGAAGGGGCGAACCATGTCCACTTTGAGCAGACCTGTCCTCCAGACCTGGGAGGCGATCCTCACCGAGCACGACCGCTCGGTCCGGACCGCCCGCCACCAGGTCCGCCAGCGACTCACCGACTGGGGGTGGCAGGGCGAGCGTGTCGACGACCTCGTCCTGATCGTCTCCGAGCTCGTGACCAACGCGATCGTCCACGCCTGCCAGGGGCAGGGCGAAGTCCGGCTCTACCTCCAGGAGTTCGGCGGTGACTGCCGCCTGGAGGTCTGGGACCCGCGCTGCGACCTGCCGCTCCAGGAACGCCGCCCGCGCCGGTTCGGCGAGGGCGGGCGCGGGATCGAGCTGGTCCGGCAGCTGGCGTTCGACTTCGGAGTGGTCATACGGCGCGGTGCGGGCAAGCGCGTGTGGGTGCGCGTTCTGCTCGCCGAGGGGGAGAACCGCCCGGCGCCACTCAGGAGTTGAACGCCATGACCACGGACTGCCGCCCCAAGCACCGGCGCCGTCCCAAGCACCGCCGCAGTACCGCCGGACGTGATCACGCCGCCCGCGAAGGTCATCCGGTCACCCCCACCGCCCGTCGGACCATCGGCCACCCGACCGCCGACTGTCCGACCGCCGACCGCCCGGCCACCGGCCGCCCCAGCGCCGCCGAACTCGCCGCCCTCGCCGTCGTGTTCGCCCTCAGCCTCGGGACCGCCTTCGTCGCCTCCGCCCTCGTCGACCCCGGCGAGCCCGCGACCGCCCACGTCGTCTGGTGGACGACCCTCGCCGCCGCCCTGATGCGCGGCGTCAGCTGGTCGGACACCTTCCTCGACCGCCGGCACCGGCGCCAGTACCGGTACCAGGCCCAGCCCCAACCCCACCCCCAGCCTCTGCACCGCAGCTCCGACCGCTGACCCCCTCGAATCGCCCGGAGAAACACCCCCATGCACCCCGCCGCCATCGCCTTCCGCGACCCCGCCGCCCTGCACGCCCGCTGTGAGATCGCGGGTATCCGCAGACTCGCCATCGAACCCGGCTACGAGACCTGCGCCGTCCTGCCCGACGGCCACTGGGAACCCCTCCCCGACGGCTACCCCGAGCGGTTCGCGCCCAGCATCTTCAGCCGGGACAGCGGTCTCATCGAACTGTTCCGGCTCCCCGAGACCGTCACCGGCCGGGATGCCCTCACCGCGCTCGTCGGCACCCTCGGTGACCCCGTCCCCGTCACCCTCGGTGAGACCGACGACCCGCCGGGCGAGCCCACCACCCACCTCAGCGCCGACACCGGCCTGCGCCCCGGCCTGCACGTCGACAACCACCAGAACCTGCCCTACGCCGCCCGGGAGACGGCCCGCCGACGCCTCTGCGTCAACCTCGGACCCGGCAGCCGCTACCTGCTCCTCGCCGACACCGACATCAAGTCCATCTGCCGCACCCTCCACGACCGGTACGAGACCCACCACCCGCGCACCAACGACCTGCGGTTCTTCGTCACCCTCCGCCGCCCGCTGCGCGTCCTGCGGCTGCGGATCGACCCGGGCGAGGGCTGGTTCGCGCCCACCGCCGTGCTGCCGTACGACGAGTCCACGGAGGGCCAGGACCAGCCCTCGGCCACCGCCTCCTGGCTCGGTCACTGGGAGCGAGGGGTGTTCGGCCCGCTGATCTGACCCCCATCCGGCGTGGTCCTCAGCGTGGCGCACCCGGGTCCGTCCGGGTGTGCCACGCTGGTGGGTGGGGAGGACCGGAGCACGACGAGATCGGGAGGCCCGTGATGGCCGAGATCAGGGTGAACGGGGTGGCGCTGCACTACGAGGCCCGGGGTTCCGGGCCCGGGGTGGTGCTGGTCCACGGCTCCTGGAGCGACGCCGACAGCTGGGCGCGTGTCATGCCCGGACTCGCCGAGCGGACCACCGTGGTCGCCTACGACCGGCGCGGGCACAGCCGCAGCGAGGACCTGCTCACCCAGGGTTCGGTGTACGAGGACGCGGCGGACCTGGCCGGCCTGATCCAGGGGCTCGGCCTCGCGCCCGCCTTCGTCTGCGGAGACTCGTACGGCTCGCTGGTCGTGCTGCGGCTCGCCGCCGCCCGTCCCGACCTCCTGCGGGGCCTGGCCGTGCACGAGCCGCCGGGGACGTCGATGCTGCTCGCCGACCCTACTCTGCGGCCCATCGGCACGGCCTTCGCGGACCGGATCAACGCCGTGCGGGAGCTGCTGGAGCAGGCGGAGTCGGCCGCGGCCGCCGAGCTGTTCGTGGAGTCGCTCGCGTTCGGCCCGGGGGCGTGGGAGCAACTGCCCGCGCCGATCCGGCACACCTACATCCGGAACGCGCCGACGTACCTGGACGAACTGCGCGACCCCGACGCGCTGGACCTGGACCTGAACGCGCTCGCCCGGTACACGGAACCCGCGCTGCTGACGCAGAGCGACGACAGCGCGCCGATGTACGGCGAGGTGCTGGACATGATCGACCTCACCCTGCCGAAGGCGGAACGGCACCTGTACGTGGGCGCCGGTCACGCTCCGCATCTGTCGCAGCCCGAGGAATGGGTGGGGGTGACCCTGCCGCGCGTCTTGGCGTGAGGCGCGCATCGGGGGCGTGAGCGTGTCAGCGCGCGCCGGGGCTCACGCTGGGGCATGCGCTGTCGGCTGTTATTGCCCGCTGACCCACAGGGAGCCCTCGGCCCAACCGTTCTGGCACTGGAACCGCTGGTCGGAGCCGCGGTTGACGATGTGGCGGACGGACCGCGGGCATGGAGCGGCCCTCCACCCCCCGCAGGGGAGGTAGAGGGCCGGCGGCGCGTCAGTGCTTGGGCAGGGTGATCGATTGTGCGTGGTGGAAGATGTTCTCCCGGTCCCAGTGCTCCTTGGCTTTCTGGAGACGGGCGTAGTTCTGGCCGTAGTAGAGGCGCGTGTAGGCGGGGTCGTGCTGCTCGGCTGTGCCGAGGTCGATGTCGGGGTAGTTGACGTACGCCCCGTCGGTCGTTATATCGAAAAACCTGTTATGTGCCTGGTGGGAATGGGAGTTGACCTCCGGGATGCCGCCGGTGTCCTTGTAGACGGCGGCGTAGAGGTCGCGCAGATATTTGATCTGCTTGTTGTCGTCGTTCGAGTCCGTCCAGTAGGTCTGGTACTGGAGCTTCATGATTGAGTCGCGTTGCGGGACGGCCGTTTCCTCGGGCTTGCGCGCGTTGATCTTGCAGCCGTACGAGTCGACCTGCACCAGGGTGTGCTGGAGATCGATACCGGGCACAACCTTGGTTAGCCCCTCCCAGAGGGCCTTGATCTGGGCGTCGGTGAAAGGCTTGCGGTGGTAGGCCGACTTGTACTTCCCGCGTTGGTTGTCCCCGGAGGTGTTGAGTGTCATAGTGGCTTGGAACCATGGCATCCGACGGTTCTTTTCCGGGTACGGCAGGTAGAGGCCGCCGGCGGTGTGGCTCTGGACGGTCGACTTAGTCCCCACTCCACGCTCGATTGCGGCGATGAACTCGTTCAGGAGGCCGAGGTCATCGTTGCTCCACTGGCTCACCAGGGTGATATTCCCGTTCGACCTGTGGGTGAGGTGGAGGAGCGAGAACAGGTCCTGGTAGTCTGTCTCGCCCTTGCCGCTGTGTTCGGCGAAGAAATTGCCGAAGTTGTTCAGCAGTTGCGTGAAGTCCTCTTGGCTAAGGTCCTTCCAGGGCCAGGCGATGCTGCTGATCCAGACGTTTTCCGGCGGCTTGGGGAGGTCGTGCGTGAAGTGGTAGCGCAGGATGATCCCGAAGTTCCCGCCGCCGCCCCCGGTGTGGGCCCAGAAGAGGTCCCGCTCGTGCGAGCCAGGGGGATCGTTCCGGTGGGCCCTCGTCACCGTGGCCTTCTTGCCGTCCTGCACGGTCACGACATCGACCTGGACGAGGTGGTCGACCGTCAGCCCGTGCTTCCTGGACAGCAGCCCGTACCCGCCGCCGCAGATGTGGCCGCCCGCGCCGACGGAGTAGCACGAGCCCGCCGGCACGGTGACTCCGTACTTGCGGAACAGGGTGGTGTAGACGTCCCAGTTGGTCGCGCCACCCTCGACGACGTACGTCTTGTGGTTGTACTTGTCCGTACTCTCGTACACCCCCCTCATGGTGCTGAGGTCGAGGATGACGCCCCCGGTGTTGTCGACGAACCCCTCGTAGCAGTGCCCCCCGCCCCGGACGGTCGGCCGCAGTTTCTTTTTCTCATTGAGCGCGAGGTCCAGCTGTGCCACGGCATCGTCTTCGTTCTCGATCAGCCGGATGTACGCGGGCTTGCTGCTGAATCGCTGGTTGAACCCCTGACTGAGCGTCTCGTACCGCACATCGCCCTCGACGATGCTCTCGGCCGATCCGGTGGACGCCCTGGCGGCCCCTGCGGTACTGCCCGGATTCCCGGGACGGGATTGCTTTCCCCCCATGTCCTTACTCACTCTCTCGATGCTGAGTAGCTGACAAGCCGGACGCTAACAGGGGAGTGGGCAAGCGAACGTCCGTATGGATTAAATGCCATAAGGGATTCCGATTTCTGCCCGGACCTGACCGCCTATCGGAGTCCTGTGCAAGGAGGCCGCCACCCCGCGTAAGGGGGGCGGCCTCCCGTGTTCTCCCAGAGCTGGACCACCGCACCGGCGTCCTCCGCGACACCGGCCTCGGGCCGGACCCTGGGTCAGGCAGGGGTGACTTCGGCTTGGTAGTGGGCCGGGTTGCTACCGGGGTTGTGGGGGGCTTCGATGCTGATGGTCACCGGGCCCGGGGTGGGGCCTGCGGTGAGTGCGGGGGCTGTTGCCGTGCCCTGGGCGTCGGTGACCGCCTCCGCGCTGGTGGCGTTGCCGGGGAAGTGGGAGCCGGTGCCGCCGGAGAGGCTGAACAGGACGGGCAGGCCCGGGAGGGGGGAGCCGTCGGCGGCGTCGGTGGCGGTCACCTTGAGCCGTTTCTTAAAGGCAGAGCCCGCCGCGGCCTTCTGGTGGTTGCAGGACCCCAGTCCTGAGAGGTTCGCGCGGGTCTTCGGCACGCTGGGATCCGGTGCGGGCGCCGGCGCCGCGGCGGTGAACGTCACCTTCCGTACGGTATGGCCGACTTCGTCGGCGATGTAGAGGTCGCCCTGCGGGCTCAGTGCCACCGCGGCCGGCGAATCGAGTTGTGCCCGGGTGGCGGGTCCGCCGTCGCCGCCATGCCCTCCCTTCCCGGTGCCCGCGACGGTGGTGATGGTCCCGTCGCTCGCCGACACCCTGCGCACCCGTTGGTTGCCCTCGTCGGCGATGTAGAGGTCGCCCTGCGGGCTCAGCGCCACCCCGTCCGGCGAATTGAGTTGTGCCCGGGTGGCGGGTCCGCCGTCGCCGTCATGTCCTTCCTTCCCGGTGCCCGCGACGGTGGTGATGGTCCCGTCGCTCGCCGACACCCTGCGCACCCGGTGGTTGCCCTGGTCGACGATGTAGAGGTCGCCCTGCGGACCTACCGCCACCTCGGTCGGCGAATTGAGTTGTGCCCGGGTGGCGGGTCCGCCGTCGCCGCCGTACCCTCTCTTCCCGGTGCCCGCGACGGTGGTGATGGTCCCGTCGCTCGCCGACACCCTGCGCACCCGTTGGTTGTCCTCGTCGGCGATGTAGAGGTCGCCCTGCGGGCTCAGCGCCACCGCCAACGGCCGGTGGAGTTCTGCCTGGGTGGCGGGTCCGCCGTCGCCGGCGTACCCCTGTGCTCCCGTGCCCGCGACGGTGGTGATGGTCTGGTCGCTCGCCGACACCCTGCGTACCCGGTGGTTGCTCGTGTCAGCGATGTAGAGGTCGCCCTGCGGGCCCACCGTCACCCCGAACGGCCGGAAGAGCCGTGCCCGGGTCGCGGGTACACCGTTGTCATCCTTCGTCCACTCATCAGTGCCCGCGACGGTGGTGATGGTCCCGTCGCTCGCCGACACCCTGCGTACCCGGTGGTTGTCCGTGTCGGCGATGTAGAGGTCGCCCTGCGGACCCACCGCCATACCGCCCGGCCCGTTGAGCTGTGCGCGGGTGGCGGGTCCGCCGTCGCCGGCGTGCCCCTGTGCTCCCGTGCCCGCGACGGTGGTGATGATCCCTACCACGCCGCCCCCGGATGCCGTCATCGCCATGAGAAAAACTCCCCTTCGTCACATGGACCTGACGGGATCCTAGTCTCCGCGTTTCACCCAGCGCAGTCGTATCGATACCGGCCGGCAGCCGCCGGGCCGTCGGGCTGGAGGACACCGCCCCGAAGACTTCGGGCTGGTCTCGAAGGAGGGGCTGGGTCGGCGATCGCCTCGCCGCCGTCTGCGGGCACGACCGCCAGGCCGACGGCAATTCGGCGCGGAGCGTCGCCGAAGGTGTGGGTGAGGCCGGTGGCGTCGGCCGGATCGGCGCGGAGTGGTGCGGCACCGCATCCAGTTCCGGAGCGGCCGGCCGCAGCTCCCGAAATATCGGTCGAACTCGGCGTGGGGCGATGCCTATGCTCTGGTGCCATGGCCCACGCGAGGACCTCGTACGTCTGCCTGCCCTGCCGGGCCTCGTACAAGCAGCCCTACGACAGGGAACGGCAGCGGATCTGCCCGCGCTGCGCGGGACCGTTGACCCATGTGGGGTCGGCCTTCGCCGCGCCCCGGCGGCGGGACGCCGCCGCCTGGCGGACCCTCTCCGTCCTGGTGAACGCCGGGCGCCGCCCTCCATCAAGGCGCGGCCTTCGCCTACCTCACCACCCGAGCCGTTGACGACGACACCGACGAACTCGGCATCGCCGCCTACGGGCCGGACGCCGACAAGCTGGCCGCTCTCACCGGAGACCTCCTGCACCACTGGAGCCGGAAGCGCCCCGCCCAGCCCACCGTCACCGCTCACCCCGCCGCCACCCCCGACGACCGGCTCGGCCCCGGAACACGCATCACCCGCCCGCACACCAGGCTGACCATCAGCTGGTGAAGACCGTGTACGAGGAGGTCGTACCGCGGCGATCTGTCCGACACCCGGTGGGTCTTGGTCGAGCCCGTAGTGGTCCTGATTGCCCGTGGGCTCGTAGCGGTGTCAGGAACGGTCGGCGTTCCCGGCCCGTGTGGCCACGTGCGGCGGCCTTCTCCAGGTCGAACAGGGAGAGCCGGGTGCCCCGGGTGGGGCGTTCTCGCGCCGGACGATGATCCGGGTGTCCCCGGTCCAGGGCTCAGCTGCTCTGCCCGGGGCTCCTTGGCTGGTCGGCCGCGACCAGTTCGGCAGCGTGCGCGGGGTCGCCGCCCGCCCGCCGGAGCAGCGCCTCGACGTCGTAGCCCGGTGAAGCGAAGCCGGCGCCGAGGCCAAGCCGGATACCGGAGTCGAAGCGCCCCATGTGCACAGAGGCCTCCAGGTCGGGGCGGAGCCGGTCAAGCGCGCACAGCAGGTCCCAGGCGGATGCATCCAACCGGGCCCGTTCCACCGGGTCGCAGGCGTTGACGGCGGCGGTGACTCCGGCGCCGTCGGGCTCGTACTCCAGTAGGTCCGGCAGCAGTTCGGGGATGCCCATGATCCGAGCCGCACTGAAGGTGAGGGCGTGGGCGCCAGTAGGGTCGTTGAGCAATTCGGCCAGCAGCGGGACGACGCGCCGGTCATGCCGCCGGGCGAGTCCACGGATGCCTTCCTCCCGGGTATCCGCATGCTCGTCGGTCGTCCGCTCCCAGAGCGCGGCCCGGATCCCGGGGCTGTCGACTTCGACCTGGAAGCCCAGCGTGAACGTTGCCCGGTTACGGACCTCCGGATCCTCGTCGCGGGTCAGCGTGATGAGCGCGCGGATGTCCGGCCCGTCCGGCAGTCCAGTGGCCACCCCCGCAAAAGAACTCGCCACCCGCCGGCGAACATCGGCGCCGGGATGTCCAGCGAGAGCGGCAAGGACGGGGACGGCACGCTGCAGGACAAATGGGTTTTCGGTAGCCGCGATAGCGGCGCATTCCTTCCCAAGTTCGCCTGGACACGAATCGTCCGCCACCAACTCGTCAAGGGCGGAGCGTCCCCGGACGACCCAACCCCGACCAAGCGCTGGAGGGAACGCCGCCGATGCAAGGCGCCACCGCCGATGGGCAAGGCCAGTCTCGTCCTGGCGGTGCGGCAGCAGGGGCTCTGCCCCTTCTGCAAACAAGCGCTGATCGCCGGAGCCGAGTACGAACCGGACAGCTCACACGAGCGGATCGACTGGTTCGCGGCCTCGAAGAAGATGCTCCACAAGCATCATTTCACCTACCGGCGCGACGGCGGCACGGACGAGTGGAACAACCTCCGCCTCGTGCACTCCGAATGCCACCGCCAGCACCACGCGGGCGACGGCAAACGAACCACACCAACCTGCGAAGCCCTCGGGGCTTGCTTGAGCCGGATGCCTGGAAATCGGGCAAGTCCGGTTCTGAGGGGCCGGGTCACGGCAACGTGACCCGGCTACCCGACCACTCCGGATCGTCCGGTTCACGCGGTATCTGAAGGCGATGCGCTTTTGCGGCCGACGACCCACCCGGCCGTGACGAGGATCTTTCCGACGGCGTCGGCCATGGTATTGAGCGTCATGCCGACGAGTAGATGGCTCCGTCAGGCAACCGCAAGGGCGCGCAGTGGGTACGTGATCCTTACCCACTGCGCGCCCGTGACCGTCGACGGTCTCAGACCGTCAGGTGCTCGTAACCTCCGACGAGGAGTTCCCCGTACTCGAATCGACGCCCGAGGTCTATGTACCGCTCGTATTGCTTCCGGGTGATCTGCGGTCCATAGGTGAGCGCGCGCAGGAGGAAGCGGAACGCCAGGTCGGGGCAGGCGTGGAGGACGGTGTGGCTGAGTGCGGGCACCACACCGGGGATGGACTTCCAGGACGAGTCCTGTGCCAGCTCCAGGAGGCCGGGAGTGACGATCATGATCTCGTCCAGGACGGCTCCTGTCAGGTGCTGGTACGGGCTGGGCGGTACCTCTTCCGGGGGAGTGAGGCCCTCCGCGCGGAGTCGCTCCCGGCACAGCCGGATGACTTCGAGGATCCAGTCGCGCGGGTCGATCCCCTCGTTCCTGAGCTCCAGGCGGCGCTCGCTTCCCACCGCCCAGAGCGTTTCGAACACCCAGGTCGGCACGGCTGGAGCGGCGACCCGGAGAGCGTCGACGAGGAGCGCCTCGACGAGGTGTGGCGGCATGCCGTCGGCGTAGTACGCCAGTGCCTGCGCCTCGGTGGCCCATTCGTCCCGCCAGCTGTGGTGGAACACCTGCCCCAGGTGAGGCAGCCCGAACTCGTCTCCGCCGTATCTCTCAGTCATCACGCATCACCGGCCCAGCGGGAAGATGGAACCAATGATCCACTTCTTGCCATTGTGCTTGTCCGCCCTCAGCAGCCGGACCTTGACCCTGGTTCCAGCATCAGCAGCGTCGAGACTGCCACCCGGAGGGTACACCTTGCCCAACGAGGTCAGGCGTTGGCCGCTCCTGATGACATCGACATCGACGGTGATCTCCTTGAAGTCCGGCTGGCCCGGCTGTCCCCAGGTGCGAAGCGCGTCCTGACTCTTGTCGAGGGCCGATCGCAGTGCATCCTCAGCGATGCTGAGGTCGGCGAACACCCCGTTCGGGTCGGTGGCGGTAGTCAGCGCTGCCGCCTCTGCGGGCGTGACCCCTGCGAATTCGCCGTTCGGGCCGTAGGCGCCATGGGCCACGTGCTTCTTGATGGTGTGGGCGCGGGCGTCCTGGTTCCTGCCCAGTTCGTCGCCCCACAGGTCGAAGCAATTGTGGACGAGAATGCCGCTGCCGGTGTTCTGCGGCCCGCGCACGTAGAAGGTGTGCGTGCCGTCGACGGTGAGGTCGTACACCGCCTGGGTGGCGTCCGTCCGTTCGTGGAGACCGGTCACCAGGTTGTGCGACCCGTCGCTGCCGACCAGGACGTCGCCGACGTGGAGGTCGGAGACCTCGCGCCAACCGGCCCGGTCGACGTAGAAGCGGTGTCCGGCCGTGCTGGTGATCCGGCCCTCGCGCTCGGTGTCGATGTCGATCAGGCGGGTGGTGGGGTGCCCGAAGGTGCTGGTCACCGGCTGGGACCCGGTGGAACCCGTGGCGGGATCGGTGGCCAGCACCTGATCGCCTGCCCGCACCGTCTCGATGGCCCGGCTGGTCCCGTCGGACATGATCACGCTCGTGCCGGCCGGGAAGCTGTTGTTCCGGCACGACGTGCGGACCCCGTCCGCGATCTCGGCTTCAAATTCGGCCTGTTGCACCAGGCCTCGGTCGATGTTGCGGTTATCGCGAAGGGCCTTGAGCGCTGCATCACTGCCCACGCCGTCCTTGAGGGTGTTGCGGAAGGCGGTGATGGCGTCGGCGGTGGCGAGCAGTTTGCTGGTGACTGCGTCGCTGTAGCCGTTGAGGGTTGCCTGGAGCGCGAGCTTGGCCTGTTCGAGCTCGACACCCGTTTCGAGGGCGAAGCGGAAGGCGACGACGCCCTTGACGCCTGTGAGGAGGGTTTTGTACGGGATGAAGTTGGATGCGGCCCAGGCACAGGAGGCGTTGACGCCGGGACTCTTGTAGCAGTTGACGAAGTCACTGGTGACGGTGTCCACCACGAACCGGCTGGCGGCGCCCTGCGGTGAGTACTTCGTGCGGTAGTCGAACTCTGTGATGTCGACGGTGGTGTCGTACTGGGAGTTGATCGGCTCGCTGCGGAGGAGGAGGGTGTCCCAGGTGCTGTATTTGCCCTGGCAGGCGGCGATGGAGAGGTTCGGCTCGGGGCAGGTTTTGAGGAAGTAGTCGTGGGTGCCGGTGACCTTGACCGTGACGGTGATCGTGCAGATGGAGTCGCCTGCGGCGTTGGTGTGCCAGGCCTTGGACTTGGGGAGGGCGACGGGATAGCCGTTCGACGTCGTCAGGTGAGGGTCACTGAGGACGCACGTGGCCATGGTGTCGCGGACGTTCTCGTACTTCACGTCGGGCCGGGGAATGACGTCGATGTAGGTGACGCGGCCGTTGTTGTCGACGGTGGCCGTCTCGTGCTGCATCTTGCCTTCGGCGGTGTCGGCCTGCTGCTTCTTCGCGACCTCGGCCAGCGCCTCCTTCGCCGCCTGGTCGGCCTCGGCGGCACTCTTGTCAGCGGCGATCTTTGAGGCCCGGGCCTCGTCGGAGGCGGTCTTTGCGGTCGCCGCGTACTTCTTGGCCTGCTGGGCGTATCCGGCTGCCGCGTTCGCGGAGATGCCGGCGGTTCGGGCCGATGCCTGCGCGGCTGCGGCTGCGGTGCGGGCCTGCTTGGCGTGGGCGGCTGCCTGGTCGGCGGAGGCCTTGGCCTGTGCGGCCGAGTTGGCGGCCTTCGTCGCCCAGTCGGCGGCCTGTGCGGCGGAGGCCTGGGCCTGGTTGGCGTAGCCGGCGGCTTCGTTGGCGGCGCCGCGGGCGGTGGCGTAGGACTGGGCGGCCTGGGCCGCGTATTCGCGGGCCAGGGCGACGGAGCCGTCGATGGCGGCGAGGTAGGAGTTGATGGTGGCGACGTGTGCTGCGGTGAAGGCGTCGCGCTGGCGGGCCAGGGGCAGGCCGGTTTCGAGGAACGGCTTGAGGCCGGAGGCGGGGCCGGCCATGGCGGCCTGGGCGGCGGCCTTCACCTCGGGGCCGCCGGAGGCGATGGCCTGGGTGATCAGGACCCGGTTGTCGTGTTCGCGCGCGATGTACTGACCCTTGGTCAGGAACGCGCGGACGTCGGCGTGGGTGCCGCCCATGGCGGTGTTGGCGGCGTCCTGCACGCCGGGGCCGCCGGCGGTCATGATCTGTGAGAGCAGGACCCGGTCGTCGTGTTCCTGGCCGGGGTAGGCGCCGGTGGTCAGGAAGTCGCGGACCTGCGCGGCGGTGCCCACCGAGGCGGTCTCGGCCGCGAGCTTGTGCTCCAGGTTCGTGGATCCTTCGGCGATGCCCATGACGCTGCCGCGGTCGTCCTGTTCCCGGGCCTGCGCGAGGTCGGAGCTGAGGAACGCGAGGACGGCGCCGTCCGATCCCTCCAGTGCGGTCTGCGCCGCGGTCTGGGCCCAGGGGCCGCCCGCGTCCAGCAGCCGCACCGCGGCCTGACGGCCCTTGGCCACCGCGGCCTTCTGGTCCACCCCGGCGGCAGTGGCCTCGGAGATCAGCCGCTCGGTGTCGGCTGCGAGCTGGGTCGTTTTCCCGGCCTCCCAGGCCGCCCTTCGGTTCTTCAGGTCCTCGTCCCGGTAGGCCTGCTGCGCGATGGCCACCTCGGCGGCCTGCTGCGCGTCCAGGCGCTCCTGGTCGGAGGCGCGGGCGATGGCCGTGATGTCGTGGGCCTGCTTCGCCGCGTTCTCCGTGGTCACTGCGGCTGCCTCGGCAGTGGTGGCCGCGGCCTGCGCGGTCGCGGCGGCTCTGGCCGAGTCGCCGGCGTGCGCGGCCGCCTCCTCCGCTGCCGCCGCCGCTGCGTCGGCATGCGCGGCGGAGGAGTTCGCGGCCTGCTTCGACGCACGGGCGGCCGCGGCGGCGTCGTCGGCGATCTTGGTGGTGGCCTTCGCCGCGCGGCTGGCTTCCGCGGCGGCGCTCCTGGCCCGGGCGGCTGCGTTCCTGGCCCGGTCCGCGGCGTCCCCGGAGACGCCCGAGGCAGCGGCCGCGTCGGCGGAGGCCTGCGCGGCGGCAGCGGCGTTGGCGCCCGCGGATTCGGCGTCCAGCGCCGCTGACTTGGCCTGGGTCGATGCCCGTTCCGCCCAGCCGCTGGCCTCGCCGGCGGTGCGGGCGTCGGCCGCGGCGTTGCGGGCCGCGACGGCCGCCGCGCGCGCCTGGTCGGCCATACGAGCGTCGCCGGCGGCGCCGGCGGCCGCCGACAGCGCCCGGGTGGCGGCCTTGCCCGCCTTCATGGCGGCGGCCGCCGCGTCGGCTGTGGCGGCCGCTGCCTGCCGCGCGGCCTCGTTCGCCGCCTTGGCCGCGGTCGTTGCCGCCTGGACGGATTTGGCCGCCCGAACGGCGGCGTCCGCCGCCCGGTCGGCCGCGTTCGATGCCTTCGCGGCGTCGGCCTGGGAGGCCCGGGTCTCATCCGCGGCGCGCTCCGCCGCCTGTTTGGCCAGCGCGGTCGCCTGGAGCGCCTTGGCGGACGCGTCCCTGGCGATTCTCGCCTGCTCGCCGGCCTGGGCGGCGGCGTTCTTCGTCAGGTCCGCCAACTGTGCGACGGTCAGGGTTTCCTGGTCGTGGGCCGCGGCGGTCTGGTAGCCGTAGCGCAGGAAGTCCTGGACGTCCTCGGCGCCGCCGCCCATCGCGATGTTGGCGGCCTGTTGCACCTGCGGGCCGCCCGCGTTCATCAGCTGGGACAGCTTGACCCGGTCGTCGTGCTCCCTGGCGTTGAACTGACCGACGTTCAGGAACTGGGTGACGTCCTCCAGCGTGCCGGCCATCGCCTTGTTCGCGGCGTCCTGCACCGCCGGGCTGCCGGTCGACATGATCTGTGACAGCAGCACCCGTTGGTCGTGCTCGTACGGGTTCTGGATCCCCTTGTCGAGGAAGGTCTGCAGGCCGGCCGCAGGGCCTGCGAGTGCGGCGGTTGCGGCTTCGCGGACCCCCGGACCGGCGATCGCGATCAGTTCCTCGACGCGCGCCCGCAGGTCGTATTCCGCGGCGATGGCCCTGCCGGTCAGCACGAACGCCGTTACGTCCGCGTCGGAGCCCGCCAGCGCGGTCTCCGCGGCCCGGCGCACGGCCGGCCCGCCGGTCTGCCACGCCGCCACCGCCTTCACCCGGTCGGCGACCGGTCCTGTCGCCGGTGGGGCATCGGCCGCCGCCGCCGGAATCGTCAGCAACCCCACCAACAGGCTGCCGGCCACGAGCCCGGTGGCGACTTTGCGCCGCCCGGCCCGTGGTATCGAAGACATTTTCATTGAACTCGAGATTCCTTCCTGTTCAGGTACCAAGCGATCGCCAGCTGTCGGCACCCGTGCCGACAGCTGGCGATCGCTTGGTACCAGGGCGGCGCGCTCAGAGCGCGCCGCCCGTGACATACAGCAGATGTCGATCGCCGACGGGCCGGGGGTGATGTCCGGAGCCGGACATCACCCCCGGCCGCTGCGGGGTTGGCCGCTCAGCCGGT
>NZ_JBIVMI010000029.1:0-120334 GCF_044753005.1 Kitasatospora sp. NPDC088548 | reverse complement strand
AGCCTGACGGCTGGACGATGGGAGCCGTGTGAGCCGAGAGGCTCCCGCACGGTTCTGCGAGCGGCGGCGGGTGCAATTCCCGCCGCCGACTCACCTCCTGATCGCCGTCACCGGGACCCGTGACGATGCTGAGGAGATTCGCGCCCAGGTGACGGCGGTGCTCGCGCCGATGGGCCTGCGCCTGTCGGTGGAGAAGACAGCGATCACCCATATCGACGAGGGGCTGGACTTCCTCGGGTGGCGCCTCCAGCGTCACCGCAAACGCGGGACCCAGAAGCACTACGTCTATCTCTACCCCTCCAAGAAGGCCCTCCGGGCCGTCAAGGAGAAGGGCAAGGCGTTGTGCAGACAGGACACGAACCTACCGTTGGCAGCTGTGCTGCACGGGTTGAACCCGGTGTTGCGCGGCTGGACGGCGTACTTCCGGCACGGCGTGTCGTCCGCTACTTTCCAGTATCTGTCGGCCTTCACCTGGCGGCAGGTATTCGGATGGCTGAGGCGCAAACACCGCCGAACCAACTGGAAGACCCTGCGCCGTCGTTACTGCGTGGGCCGATGGTGGCCCGCCGACGGCGAGGTGGTCCTGTTCAAGGCCGCGAAGGTGCGGACCAACCGCTACCTCTACCGCGGAGCCAAGATCCCCTCGCCGTGGACCTGCGGGACCACGGTCGAATCGGTCGCCTGAGAGGGCTTGTGGAGAGCCGGATGCCTGGAAATCGGGCACGTCCGGTTCGGGAGGCGGTCCGGGGAAAGCCACCGGCGGCAACGTCGGCAGGGCGCCCCGGATCGACCTCACACGATCGCCGAGCACGCCGGGCAGCTCCGCCCGGACGGTGATCCGCGAGGTTCCCGGCGCCGGTGCGGTCGCGGCCGCGCGCTGCACCGCGCACGACTACCGCGATCCGGGCAAGCCCCGGATCGCCTGGAACGACGAGCAGACCCGGGCCGACCCGGTGGACGCCCTGGTCGGCGACGCGCTGCGGCTGCTCGGGCACCTGCCCGAGCAGCCGCTGGGCGAACGGGCTGCGAACGCGGTCGGCCTGCTGGCCCTGGTCGCCGGACAGGACGTCGAACCCGCCGACGGCTCCGACGGCCGCGACGGACGCCGGCGCATCACCCGGGGCACCGCCCCCGACCGCGTCGTGTCCACGGTCGACCCCGAGACCCGGCACATCCACAAGACCCGCACCCACCGGCAGGACGGCTACAAGGCCCACCTCGCCGTCGAGCCCGAGACCACGATCTGCACCGACGTCGAGCTCACGCCCGGCTCCGGAGAGGAACACCACGAGGCCGCCGTCGCGCTCGACCTCCTCGCCGAGGAGGAGCAGCCCGTCGAGGCGTTCGGCGACACCGCCTGCTCCACCGGAACCGCCCGCCACGTCCTCGGCGGGGCCGGACACCGGCTGTTCTTCAAGCCCGTCCCCCAACGGCCCGCCGTCGCGGGCGGCTTCGTCCTGGACGACTTCCGCATCGACACCATCGCGGGCACGGCCACCTGCCCGGCCGTCCACACCGTCCCGCTCTCACCCGACCGCGGTCTGGCGCTCGCCCGCACGGCGAACTTCGGCCGCCACTGCACCGGCTGCCCGCTGCGTGAACGCCGCACCACCTCGCAGACCGGCAGGAACCTGCGGATCCAACCCGGCTACGACCTCCGACGAACCGCCCGCCGGCAAGCCGCCGAACCGGCATGGCAGGACGCATACCGCCGCTGGCGTCCACCGGTCGAACGCGCCGTCGCCTGGCTCGTCGGCCACGGAAACCGCCGCCTGCGCTACCGGGGAACGATCAAGAACAACGCCTGGCTCCACATCCGGGGCGCAGCCCTCAACCTCCGGACCCTGACCAACCTCGGACTCACCCACAACGGGCACCGCCTGGCAGATCGGGGCTGCCGCCTGATGACGGCAGCCCCGATCACACCAAGATCTTCATCAGCCTTCTACTAGCAGTCGTAGGGCGAGGGAGCCGACTATCCCGGCTTCCTCGCCCGAGACCGCACCGCTCCGCTCCGCTCCCCAGCATCACCGCTTCGCCCCAAGTCGGTCGGAGGAAAGAAGAGCACCTCCCGACCCAGCATCGCTGGCGGCAAGCCGACGGCGAAGAGGCGGGTCTTTGCCACCCGCAAGGATCTGTCACAACTGACCAAGGCGCAGCTGACCAAGGCGCAGTTATATGAGCGCGCGACGCGGTATGAGATCGGGCTCCGTTCGACGATGAGCCGCGATGGGCCCCAGAAGGCCGTGGAACGGGCGGAGCGCGGGCGTGTCGGTGATCACAAAGTTCCCCAGCTTCAGAGGTCGCGCAGCATGCAGGTCAGGCGGCAGCTGGTGATCCGCTTGCCGGTGTCGTCGGTGATCGCGATCTCGTAGGTGGCGGCGGTGCGCCCCTTGAAGACGGCGGTCGCGACCCCGGTGACCAGTCCGGAGGTGGCCGAGCGGTGGTGGGTGGCGTTCAGGTCCACGCCCACCGCGTACCGCCCCGGGCCGGCGTGCAGCATCGCGCCGATCGAGCCGAGGGTCTCGGCGAGCGCGGCCGAGGCGCCGCCGTGCAGCAGCCCGTACGGCTGCTGGTTGCCCTCGACCGGCATGGTGCCGACCACCCGGTCGCCCGAGGCCTCGACGATCCGGATGCCGAGCTTCTCGCCGAGGTGGCCACCGGAGAAGGTGGCCGGTTCCACGCCCAGCTTGGCGAAGTGGTCCAGCACGTCCTGGGGGACCTTCAGGACGGTGGACGCGTCGGGGGTCGCGCCGGTCATGGGGAAGCTCCTGCCGCTCGGGGTCACGTCATCGTGCTGCCTGCGATCGTACGACCGTGCTACTGGGCGGTAGCGACCGCGGCGGCGGGCAGGCGCGTCGCCCGCCCGGCCCAGCCCCGCGCGGCGTCCCTTTTGTCGGTGCCGGGCCATAGGATCGGGGGCCGGTAGTGGAATCGGCAGGAACGGACGTTGACGTGGCTACGCAGAGTACGGACAAGGGCGCGACGGGTGGCGGCGGGGCCGGATCGCGGCCCCGGCTGATGCTGCTCGACGGGCACTCGATGGCCTACCGGGCGTTCTACGCGCTGCCCGTGGAGAACTTCAACACCTCCACCGGCCAGCCCACCAACGCGGTGTACGGCTTCGCCTCGATGCTCGCCAACACGGTGCGGGACGAGCGGCCCACCCATGTCGCGGTGGCCTTCGACCTCTCCCGGCAGACCTTCCGCTCCGTCGAGTTCCCCGACTACAAGGCCAACCGCGCCAAGACACCGGACGAGTTCCGCAGCCAGGTCCCGCTGATCGGCGAACTGCTGGACGCCATGCGCGTCCCGCGGCTGACCGCCGAGGGCTTCGAGGCCGACGACATCATCGCCACCCTGGCCACCGCCGCCGAGGCGGCCGGCTACGACGTCGACATCGTCACCGGCGACCGCGACTCCCTCCAACTGGTCACCGAGCACATCACCGTCCTCTACCCGACCAAGGGCGTCTCCGAGCTGACCCGCTACACCCCGGAGAAGGTCGCCGAGAAGTACGGTGTCACCCCCCGCCAGTACCCCGACCTCGCCGCCCTGCGCGGCGACCCGTCGGACAACCTGCCCGGCATCCCCGGCGTCGGCGAGAAGACCGCCGCCAAGTGGGTCAACCAGTTCGGCTCCTTCGACGAACTGGTCTCCCGCGCCGACGAGGTCAAGGGCAAGATCGGCGAGAAGCTGCGCGAGCACCTGGACTCGGTCAAGCGCAACCGCGTCCTCACCGAGCTGGTCCGCGACGTCGAACTCCCGCTCGGCGTCGACGACCTGGGCCGCGCCGCGTTCGACCGCGAGGCCGTCGGCACCCTGATGGAGTCGCTGGAGTTCCGCAACGCCAACTTCCGCGACCGCGTCTTCGGCATCGACCCGGGCGCCGAGCAGCCCGCCGCCGAGGCCGAACTCGCCCCCGGCGTCGAGGTCGACGGCGAACTGCTCACCGACCCGGGCACGCTCGCCGCCTGGCTCCGGCAGCACGCCGCGGGGAAGACCCCGGTCGCCCTCGCCGCCGTCTACCAGTGGGCGCTCGGCACCGGCGAGGTCACCGAGGTCGCGCTCGCCGTCGGCGAGGGCGCCGCCTGGTTCGACCCGGCCCTGCTCGCGGAGGAGGACGAACGCGCCTTCGCCGCCTGGCTGGCCGACCCGGCCGCCCCCAAGGCCCTGCACATCGCCAAGCAGGTCATGCGCGCCTTCGCCGAGCGCGGCTGGCGGATCGAGGGCGTCGTCGCCGACACCGCCCTCGCCGCCTACCTGGAGAAGCCCGGCCGGCGCACCTTCGGCCTGGAGGTGCTCGCCGAGGAGTACCTCGGCCGCTCGCTCACCCCGGCCCCCGTCGCCGAGACCGGCCAACTCGCCTTCGACGCCCCCGAGGAGGAGGACGGCACCGACGGCACGGCCGCCCGCGCCCAGGCGCTGATGCTCCAGGCCCGCGCCGTGCTCGACCTCGCCGCGCTCTTCGACACCCGCCTCGCCGAGGTCGGCGCCACCGAGCTGCTGCGCGACATGGAGCTGCCCATCGCCGCCCTGCTGGCCCGGATGGAGCGCACCGGCATCGCCGCCGACCGGGCCTGGCTCACCGGCCTGGAGGCCCAGTTCGCCGCCGAGATCCAGCGCGTGGTCGAGGAGGCGCACGCCGCGGCCGGCCGCGAGTTCAACCTCGGCTCGCCCAAGCAACTCCAGGAGATCCTCTTCGGCGAGCTGGCCCTGCCCAAGACCAAGAAGATCAAGACCGGCTACACCACCGACGCCGACGCGCTCACCTGGCTCGCCACCCAGACCGACAACGAGCTGCCGGTCATCCTGCTCCGCCACCGCGACCAGGCCAAGCTGCGCACCACCGTCGAGGGCCTGCTCAAGACGGTCTCCCCGCAGGGCCGCATCCACACCACCTTCAACCAGATGGTCGCCGCCACCGGCCGGCTCTCCTCGCAGGACCCGAACCTGCAGAACATCCCGGTCCGCACCGAGGAGGGGCGCGCCATCCGCCGCGCCTTCGTCGTCGGCGCGGGCTACGAGTCGCTGCTCACCGCCGACTACTCGCAGATCGAACTGCGCATCATGGCGCACCTGTCCGAGGACGAGGCCCTGCTGGAGGCCTTCGCCACCGGAGAGGACCTGCACACCACCGTCGCCTCCCAGGTCTTCGAGGTCCCGGGCGGCTCCGTCGACGCCGAGATGCGCCGCAAGATCAAGGCCATGTCCTACGGTCTGGCGTACGGGCTCTCCGCGTACGGGCTCTCGCAGCAGCTGGGTATCAAGCCCGCCGAGGCGCAGGGCCTGATGGACACCTACTTCGAGCGCTTCGGCGGCGTCCGCGACTACCTGCGCCGGGTCGTCGACGAGGCCCGCGCCACCGGCTACACCGAGACCCTGCTCGGCCGCCGCCGCTACCTGCCGGACCTCAACAGCGACAACCGCCAGCGCCGCGAGATGGCCGAGCGGATGGCCCTCAACGCCCCGATCCAGGGCTCGGCCGCCGACATCGTCAAGATCGCCATGCTGCGGGTGGACGAGGTGCTGCGCGCGGCCGGCCTGGGCTCCCGGATGCTGCTCCAGGTGCACGACGAAATCGTGCTGGAGCTGGCCCCCGGCGAGCGCGAGCGGGTCGAGGCGGTCGTCCGCGAGCAGATGGCCGGCGCCTACCCGCTGCGCGCCCCGCTCGACGTCTCGGTCGGCGTCGGCGCCGACTGGGAGGCCGCCGCGCACTGACACGCGTCCGGACGGCGGCGGGCGCGGGCCTCGGTCCGCGCCCGCGGCCGTCTTCCGGGTGGGGCAGGGCGGCCCGGCCCTCATCTGCGCGTGTTGGTGCGCCGGGTGGCCTCCGCCGTGGTCGGGTCCTCCGGCCAGGGGTGGCGGGGGTAGCGGCCGCGCAGATCGGCGCGGACGGCGCGGTAGCCGTCGCGCCAGAAGGAGGCGAGGTCCCCGGTGACGGCGGCCGGGCGGCCGGCCGGGGAGAGCAGGTGGACGGTGAGCGGCACCCGCCCGCCGGCCAGCGCGGGGGCCGCCGCCCAGCCGAACAGCTCCTGCAACTTCACCGCCAGCACCGGCCGTTCGCCGCTGTAGTCGACCCGGACCCGCGAACCCGACGGGACGGTGATCCGCTCCGGGGCCAGTTCGTCCAGTCGGCCGGCCTCGCCGCCCGCCCACGGCAGCAGCCGCTGGAGGGCCGACGCGGTGTCGATCCGCGCCAGGTCGGACCGCCGCCGGGCCCGGGAGAGTTCCGGCTCCAGCCAGTCGTCGGCCGCCGCCAGCAGCGCCTCGTCGCCCACGTCCGGCCACGGCTCGCCGAGCGCCGCGTGCAGGAAGGCCAGCCGCTCCCGCAGCCCGGCCGCGCCGGCCGGCCAGGAGAGCAGACCGCTCACGCCCTCGCGGGCCAGGCCGTCCAGCAGCGCGGCGCGCAGCAGCGCCCGGTCCGGCCGGTCCAGCGGCGCCGCGGCCAGCTCGACGGCGCCCAGCGACTCCACCCGCCGGGCCGCGACCTCGCCGCGCCGGGCGTCCCAGCGCACCTCCTCCCGGGCGGCCAGCAGCGGCGCGCCCGCCAGCCGCGCGGTCTCCTCGTCCAGCGCGGCCGCGTGCAGCACCCGCGCGGACGGCGACCCGGCCGGGCGGTCCGCCACCGCGACGGCCAGCCATGGCAGGGCGCCCAGCGCGGTGCCGGGGGCCAGTTCGGCGGCCGTGCCGGAGACCATCAGATACGGGCTGCGCGCGCCCGGTTCGGGCTTCTCGACCCGGGCGCGGGCGATCCGCTCCGGGAAGGCCAGCGCCACCACCAGGCCGACCGCCGCGGTGTCCGGCAGTGGTGTCGCCGGGGCGTCGCCCGCCCCGCGCAGCAGCCGCCGGACCTCCTCGCGCCAGCGGCCGGCGTAGGGATCGCGCCCCTCCCGGACGGTCCGCAGGACGGCGCCGAGGTCGTCCCCGAGCGCCCGCGGGGGCTCCTCCGACAGCAGCGCCACCACCTCGGCGGCCCGCCGGGCACCGACCGCCGGGGCGCCGTCCACCAGCGCGCGGGCGAGCCGCGGGTGCAGCCCGGTGCGGGCCAGCCGGACACCGCGCGCGGTGGCCCGCCCGTCGGCGTCCACCGCGCCCAGCGCCAGCAGGGTCTGCCGGGCGGCGGCCATCGCCCCGGCCGGCGGCGGGTCGGGCAGCGCCAGCCCGGTCGCGTCCGGGTCGCCCCAGCAGGCGGCCTGGAGGGCGAACGGGGTGAGGTCGGCGAGCGCGATCTCCGGGGTCGGGAAGCGCGCCGCCCGGGCGTCCTCGGCCTCCGCCCAGCACCGGTAGACGGCGCCCGGCGCCTCGCGCCCGGCCCGGCCGGCCCGCTGCCGGGCGGCGGCCAGCGAGGCCCGGACGGTCACCAGGGCGGCCAGGCCGCGGGCGTGGTCGGTCCGCGGCTCGCGGGCCAGCCCGCCGTCCACCACGACCCGTACGCCCGGCACGGTCAGCGAGGACTCGGCGACCGAGGTGGCCAGCACCACCCGGCGTCCGGCGGCCGGGGTGAGCGCCGCGTCCTGCACCGACTGCGGTGCCCGGCCGTGCAGTTGCAGCACCTCCGCCGGGGCGCCCGCGAGCAGTCCGGCCACCCGGGCGATCTCGCCGACGCCGGGCAGGAAGCAGAGCACGTCCCCGGACCGCTCGGCCAGCGCCCGCCGGACGGTGGCCGCGACATGCTCCAGCAGCGCCGGGTCGACCCGGGTGCCGTGCGCGGGCCGGACGGCGCGCGGTGGCGGCGCCCAGACCACCTCGACCGGGTGGGACACCCCGTGCGCCTCGACCACCGGCGCGGGCACCGCCCCGCCGCCGCCCAGCAGTTCGGCCCAGGCCGCGGTGTCGGAGGTCGCCGAGGCGCAGACCAGCCGCAGCTCCGGCCGCAGCGCCGCCCGGACGTCCAGCAGGAAGGCGAGCGCGGTGTCGGCGTCCAGGTGCCGCTCGTGGCACTCGTCCAGCACCACCACGTCCACGCCCGGGAGTTCCTGGTCGCGCTGGAGCCGCTGGAGCAGCACGCCGGTGGTGACCACCTCGACCACCGTGTCCGGGCCGACCCGGCGCTCGCCGCGCACGGTGTAGCCGACCTCGGCGCCGACGGACGAGCCGAGCAGCCAGGCCATCCGCCGGGCCGCCGCCCGTACCGCCAGCCGGCGCGGCTCGGCGACCAGCACCCGGCGCACCGGGCCGCCGCCCTCGCCGCCGTCCCCGGCCAGCCCGGCCAGCGCCAGCGGCACCAGGGTGGTCTTGCCGGTGCCGGGCGGGGCGGCCAGCACGGCGGTGCCGCGCTCGTCGAGCGCGCGGTGCAGCGCGGGCAGGGCGGTACGGACGGGCAGTTCGCGCCAGACGGGGTTCACCCGGCCAGTTTCCCCGATGCGTCAGCCCCGCTCGGCGACGAAGACCGCGGTGCCCGGGATCAGCCGCCCGCGCAGCGGCGACCAGCCGCCCCACTCCTGCTCGTGCCCCTGCGGCCACTCCGGCTCGACCAGGTCCAGCAGCCGGAAGCCGGCGCCGGTCAGTTCGCGCACCCGGTCCCCGAGCGTGCGGTGGTGCTCGACGTAGGTGGCCCGGCCGTGCTCGTCCTCCTCCACGTAGGGGGTGCGGTCGAAGTAGGAGGCGACGGCGGTCAGCCCCTCGACCCCGGGCTCGTCCGGGAAGGCCCAGCGGATCGGGTGGGTGACCGAGAACACCCAGCGCCCGCCCGGCCGCAGCACCCGGTGCACCTCGCGCATCAGCGCGGCGGTGTCGGCGCTGAACGGCACCGCCCCGTACGCGGAGCAGGCCAGGTCGAACGAGCCGTCCGCGAACGGCAGCACGGCGGCGTCGGCCTGCACCACCGGCACGGGGGAGACGCCGCGCGCGAGGTCGATCCGGCGGGAGTGCTGGAGCTGGCGGAAGGAGATGTCCAGGGCCACCGGGCGGGCGCCCTGTCCGGCCAGCCAGCGCGAGCACTGGGCGGCGCCGGCGCCGAGCTCCAGCACGGCCAGCCCCCGGACGTCCCCGAGCAGCCGGGCGTCGGCCTCGTCCAGGCCCTCCGGGCACCAGACGAACCGGTCGTCGCCGAGGAACTCCCCGTGCTCGTCCTGGTACTCGTCCGCGTTGCGGTCCCACCAGTGCCGGCTGGCCCGGCTGCTCTCGCCGGCCTCGGCCGCGCGCCTTACCGCGTCGTCGCCGTCGTCGTCAAGATCATGCAGGTCGGACTGGGGGGTGGTGGCCACGGTGATAATGCCCATCGCGTAGGGTGTGGTCTGCGGAAGCGCCGCTGCCGCGAACCCGGCCCGAAAGGCCCGGATCCTGGCGGTGGCATCCGGGGAAGGCTTCCTGCGGCCGCCACCCATGAGGTGCGCAATCGGAGGATATGGCCTGATCCATACCGGCCTCCACCGTCTTGGCGCCCTTGGCGTTGACCGTGCCTGGCCGTCCCCGTATGCTACAAGTTGCGCTGCGGGCCTGCGCGCCTCGGACGGAGCAGGTCGCGCTCGCATCTGTCGAAGACCCCACGGTCGCAAGACGGACACCGGTTTTCTCGCTGTGCGGGAACCTCCGGTGCGCCGTGTTCTTGGCTGTCCGGCTTTCGGTGGGAGCGATACGGGCCCTCCGCGTGGCATTACCTACGACTTCATGTCCGTACCGGAGCCCTTTTCCTAATGACGAGCCCCACCGACTCCTCCCTCAGCACCACCCCGCAGGTCGCGGTCAACGACATCGGCGACGCTGAGGCGTTCCTCGCCGCGATCGACGAGACCATCAAGTACTTCAACGATGGCGACATCGTCGAGGGCGTCATCGTGAAGGTCGACCGTGACGAGGTGCTCCTCGACATCGGTTACAAGACCGAGGGCGTCATCCCGTCCCGTGAGCTCTCGATCAAGCACGACGTTGACCCGCACGAGGTCGTCTCCGTCGGTGACAACATCGAGGCCCTGGTTCTCCAGAAGGAGGACAAGGAGGGTCGTCTCATCCTGTCCAAGAAGCGCGCTCAGTACGAGCGTGCCTGGGGCACGATCGAGAAGATCAAGGAAGAGGACGGCATCGTCACCGGTACCGTCATCGAGGTCGTCAAGGGTGGTCTCATCCTCGACATCGGCCTCCGTGGCTTCCTGCCGGCCTCGCTCGTCGAGATGCGCCGTGTCCGCGACCTCCAGCCCTACGTGGGCAAGGAGCTCGAGGCCAAGATCATCGAGCTGGACAAGAACCGCAACAACGTGGTCCTGTCCCGCCGTGCCTGGCTGGAGCAGACCCAGAGCGAGGTCCGCCAGACCTTCCTCACCACCCTGCAGAAGGGCCAGGTGCGCTCCGGCGTCGTTTCCTCGATCGTCAACTTCGGTGCGTTCGTGGACCTCGGCGGCGTCGACGGTCTGGTTCACGTCTCCGAGCTGTCCTGGAAGCACATCGACCACCCGTCCGAGGTTGTCGAGGTCGGCCAGGAGGTCACCGTCGAGGTTCTCGACGTCGACATGGACCGCGAGCGCGTCTCCCTGTCGCTGAAGGCGACCCAGGAGGACCCGTGGCAGCAGTTCGCCCGTACCCACCAGATCGGCCAGGTCGTCCCGGGTAAGGTCACCAAGCTGGTTCCGTTCGGTGCGTTCGTCCGCGTGGACGAGGGCATCGAGGGTCTGGTCCACATCTCCGAGCTGGCCGAGCGCCACGTCGAGATCCCGGAGCAGGTCGTCCAGGTCGGCGACGAGATCTTCGTCAAGGTCATCGACATCGACCTCGAGCGTCGTCGCATCAGCCTCTCGCTGAAGCAGGCCAACGAGGCCCTCGGTGCCAACCCGGCCGAGGTCGAGTTCGACCCGACCCTGTACGGCATGGCCGCTTCGTACGACGACCAGGGCAACTACATCTACCCGGAGGGCTTCGACCCCGAGGCGAACGACTGGCTGCCCGGCTTCGAGAAGCAGCGTGAGGAGTGGGAGCGCCAGTACGCCGAGGCGCAGTCCCGCTTCGAGCAGCACCAGGCCCAGGTCATCAAGAGCCGTGAGGCCGACGCCGAGGCCGCTGCCGAGGGTGGCGACGCTGTTGCCGCCGCCGCCGGTGGCTCGTACTCCTCCAGCAGCGACGAGGGCTCCGGCGCTCTCGCTTCGGACGAGGCCCTGGCCGCCCTGCGCGAGAAGCTGGCGGGTGGCCAGAGCTGAGGCTCTGACCCTGCCGGTCGCTAGCGCATAGCGACACCGCTTGAGCGATGCGCCCCACCCGGATTTCCGGGTGGGGCGCATTGTTTTTCCTCTTCACTTATTTGTCCCTTATGTGAAGGATTTTTGTGATAAGGGGCTCATCTGTTCACTATGTGCCGTTCGGGACCTAGGACCTACCTTGGGATGAGTTGCCCGATCGGGCTGCTCACCGGCCCCGCACGCTAGGCACCCTGTATATGCGCCGTAGCACCGCAGTGACCCCCCTCCCCGCCGCCGCCTCCGCCGCTGTTTCCGCCTCCGCCTCCGCCGACGGCAGGGTCGACGGGCGGCTTGCCGCCCTCGGCCGGTTCTGCTTCCGGCACCGGCGCTGGGTGCTCGGGTTCTGGGCCGTGGTCCTGGTGGTCGGGGTGCTGATCGGCGGCCGGGTCTTCGCGGGTTCGGTGGCCGGCGCCTCCTCGGCCAGCTCCGAGGCGGACCGCGGCGGGGCGGTGGTCGCCGCGGCCGATCCGGTCAGGGGCACCGTCACCGCGGTGGTGGACGGCAGGCCCGTCGACGACCAGGCGGTACGGGACGCCGTCACCCGCGCCACCGCCGAGATCGCCGCGCTGCCCGGGGTCTCCTCGGCCACCGACGCCTACGGCACCGACCCGGCCGTCGCCGCCTTGCGCTCCGCCGACGGGAACGCGAGCCTGATCTCCGTCCGGATGGCCGAGACCAGTACCGACGCCCAGACCGGCGCCGTCACCCAGCGGCTGGCGGACCTCAAGGCCGACGGCGCCCACGTCACCGTCGGCGGGGACCTGGTGCTCCAGGACGAGGTCAAGAAGCAGACCGAGCGGGACACCCGCTTCGGCGAGATCGTCACCCTGCCGCTCACCCTGATCGTCATGGTGCTGGTCTTCGGCGGACTGGCCGCCGCCAGCCTGCCCGTGATCGGCGCGGTGGCCTCGGTGGGGGGCGCACTTCTGGCCATGTTCGGCTTCAGCAAGCTCATGGACATCGACACCAGCGTGCTGCCGATCGCCACCGTCCTCGGCCTGGGCCTGTCGATCGACTACGCGCTGCTCATGGTGAATCGTTTCCGCGAGGAACGCGGCCAGGGCGCCTCCATCGACGCCGCCGTCGAACGGACCGCCGCCACCGCCGGCCGCACCGTCGCCTTCTCCGGGCTGACCGTCGCCGTCGCGCTCTCCGGCCTCTTCATCTTCACCAGCCCGGTGCTCGGGGCGGTCGCCGCCGCCGGGGTGAGCGTGGTGGTGATCGCCGTCGCCGCCGCGCTCACCCTCATCCCCGCCCTGCTCGGCTTCGCCGGCCGCCGGATCAAGGCGCCCGCCGCGCCCGTCCCCGACGAGGGCTTCTTCAGCCGCACCGTCCGGCGGGTGCGCAAGCGCGCGGTGCCCGTCGCACTCGCCTGCACCGCGCTGCTGATGGCCGCCGGGGCACCGTTCCTCCACGCCGAGATGCGCAACTCCGGCGCCGCCGTGCTGCCGGCCGCCTCGGCCGGCCGGCAGGTCGCCGACACCATCGACCAGCGCTTCCCGCAGGTCTCGCCGGCGGCGGTCACCGTGGTGGTCGAGAGCGGCGCGCCCGCCGCCCAGGCGTACGCGGACACCGTGGTCGCCAAGCTCCCCGGCGTCAGCGGGGTCCGGGCGGTGACCCCGGTCACCGACACCCTCTCCACCATCGACGTGCTGGTGCACGGCGACCCCCAGGGCGGACCGGCCAAGCAGGTGGTCGAGGAGCTGCGCGCCGACCGCGGCGGGCTCACCACCTACGTCACCGGCGGCGCCGCCTCCGTGGTCGACTTCCAGCACGAGCTGCTGACCCGCGGCCCCTGGGCGCTCGGCCTGGTCGCGGTCGGGACCCTGATCCTGCTGTTCCTGATGACCGGCTCGGTGGTGATGCCGGTCAAGGCCCTGCTGATGAACCTGCTCTCGCTCGGCGCCTCGCTGGGCGCGCTCACGCTGATCTTCCAGGACGGCTACTTCAGCGGCCTGCTCGGCTTCAGCCCCACCGGCGGGCTGGAGACCTTCATCCCGGTCCTGGTCTTCGCCTTCGCCTTCGGGCTCTCCATGGACTACGAGGTCTTCCTGCTCGCGCGGATCAAGGAGCTGCGTGACAAGGGACACAGCTGCACCCGCGCCGTCGAACTGGGCGTCCAGCGCAGCGGGAAGATCATCACCTCGGCGGCCCTGCTGATGGTGATCGTCTTCGCCGGCTTCGCCGCCGGGGACATGCTGATGGTCAAGCAGATGGGCATCGCGCTCGCCGTCGCCGTGGCCGTCGACGCCACCCTGGTCCGCTGCCTGCTCGTCCCCGCCGCGATGAGCCTCTTCGGTGAGTTCAACTGGTGGGCCCCGGCCCCGCTGCGCCGCCTCCACCGCCGCTTCGGGCTCAGCGAGCACGTCGACCTGCCCGCGATCGAGCCCGCCATCGAGCCCGCCGCGCTCCCGGCGCCGCGGCCGGAGCCGAAGAAGAAGCTGGTCGGCTCGACGCCCTGATCCTGTTGTTCTGACTCGGCTGCCCCGACCCGGCCGCTCAGCGGAGCCGGCGCAGCAGCGTGACGCTGTCGCGGAGGGTCTGCTGCTCGGCGGGGGTGAGGCGGGTCTCGATGGCGTCGGCGATCCAGGCCTCGCGGCGGGCGCGCTGGTCGTGCAGGGCGGCGCGGCCGGCGTCGGTGGCGGTGATCAGGAGCTTGCGGCCGTCGGTGGCGTGCGGCTGCTGGGTGACCAGGCCGGCCTCGATCAGCAGGGCGACCGTCCGGGCCATCGACTGGTGGCGGACCCGCTGGAGGGCGGCCAGTTCGCTGACGGTGCAGGCGCGCTCGTCACGGACCAGCAGACCGAGGACGCCGGCCTGGTTCTGCGGCAGGGTGTCGCCGGGGCGCAGCGCGCGGACCAGGTCGCCGATGGCGGCGCGGAGGTCGGCGGCGAGTTCCAGCGTGTCGGGGCGGGGGACGGGGTCGTCGGTGGGCTGGGGGCTGCTCATAGGAGAAGTCTATCGTCAGGTTGTACAGCAAAACTGCACAGCCTTGCTGTACTGTTTTCGCCATGCGAATCACCAAGTTCGGACATGCCTGCGTACGCCTGGAGCACGGCGGCACCACCGTCGTCGTCGACCCCGGGGTGTTCACCGATCCGGCCGCCCTCGCGGGGGCGGACGCCGTCCTGATCACCCATGAGCACGTGGACCACTTCGAGGAGGCCCGGCTGCGCGCCGCGCTGGAGGCCGACCCGGCGCTGCGGGTGTGGACCAACAGCGCGGTGGCCGCGCAGCTGGACGGTGCGGCGCAGCGGGTGACGGTGGTCGGCGAGGGCGACGCCTTCCAGGTCGGCGGGATCGACGTCTCGGTGCACGGCGAGTGGCACGCGGTGATCCACCCGGACATCCCGCTGGTGAAGAACATCGGCTTCCTCTTCGACGGCCGGCTCTTCCACCCCGGCGACGCGCTCACCGTGCCGCCGCACACCGTGGAGACGCTGCTGCTGCCGATCGCCGCGCCGTGGACCAAGATCTCCGAGCTGATCGACTACGTCCGGGAGGCGGGCCCGCGGCAGGCGCTCCCGATCCATGACGCGGTGCTCAGCCCGGTGGGCCTGGCGCTGCACACCCGGCTGGTGGGGCCCGGCGGCCCGGGGACGGGCGCGGAGCTGCGGACCCTGGGGGAGGGCGAGAGCCTCGATCTGGCCTGACGCCGTTGTGGGCGGGCCGACGTCGCCGTGGGCGGCCTGACGCCGCCTCGCCCGCGCCGGTAGCCTGGCGCCATGCTGAAGATCGGACTGACGGGTGGCATCGGCGCGGGCAAGAGCGAGGTGTCGCGGCTGCTCGCCGCCCATGGCGCGGTGATCGTGGACTCCGATGTGATCGCCCGCGAGGTGGTCGCCCCCGGCACGCCGGGCCTGGCGGCCGTGGTCGGCGAGTTCGGCCCGGAGATCCTGCGGCCGGACGGCTCGCTGGACCGCCCCGCGCTGGGCGCCGTGGTCTTCGCCGACCCGGAGCGGCTCAAGGCGCTGAACGCCATCGTCCACCCGCTGGTCCGGGCCCGCTCCGCCGAACTGGAGGAGGCCGCCGCGCCGGACGCGGTGGTGGTGCACGACGTCCCGCTGCTCGCCGAGAACGGTCTCGCCCCGCTGTACGACCTGGTGATCGTGGTCGACGCCGAGGACGACGTCCGGGTCGACCGGCTGGTCCGCCTGCGGGGCATGGCCGAGGAGGAGGCCCGGGCCCGGATGGCCGCCCAGGCCACCCGGGCCGGCCGGCTCGCCGTCGCGGACGTGGTGATCGACAACAGCGGCCCGCTGGACGCCCTGGCTCCCCGGGTCGCCGAGGTCTGGGACGGGCTGAAGACGCGTCGGGCCTGATCCGGCCGGACTCCTCCGCGGCGGGGACTGCGGACGGACGGTCACGGCACTTTCGCGCCACCCGCGGTGGCGCACTGTCCGCCTCCGCGATCACTCCGGCCAGTCGGAGCGCTCGATCACCTCGACGAAGTCGGTCCGTTTGAAACCGGGGCTGAACCGGGCCAGCACATCGGCCTTGACGTTGCCGAAGGTGGTCTCCGGCTTGGGCGCGATGCCCTCGTGGAAGGCGCGCAGGATGCCGCGCTTGAAGTCCGGCCGGGGGTGGGCGGCGACGACCGCGTCCCGGGCGCCGGCGTCGATGTCGTGGTAGCCGATGCCGAGCACGTCCAGCTCGACACCGGCGGTGGTGAGGGCGATCTCGGGCTCCAGGTACTCCGGGATCCCGGGCGTGGTGTGCAGGGCGATGGCCTCCCAGACGAGGCGGACCCGTCGCTCGTCCACCCCGTGCCCGCGCAGGAAGGCGGCCGCCGCCTCGGCGCCGTCGACCTCGAACCGCCGCCCGGAGGCGCGGTGTTCGGGCCCGAGGCCGAGGTCGTGGAACATCGCGGCGAGGTAGAGCAGTTCGGGGTCGAAGGTGAGGCCGCGCCGCTGCCCCTGGAGGGCGCCGAAGAGGTGGACCCGGCGCGAGTGGTGGTACAGCAGTTCGGTGGTGGCATCGCGGACGAGTTCGGTGGCCTCGGTGGCGAGCTTGCTGTCGGGGATCTTCACCCCGGCGATCTCGGTGGTCATGCGGGTCTCTCCTCGGTTCTTCGGCTCGTTTCGGGTTTCCGGTTTTCCTGCTTTTCCGGTCAGACGCCGACGCCGGTTCCGTGCTCGACGCCGGTTCCGTGCCCGACGGCGGACGCGTGCTCGACGGTGGACGCGTGCTCGACCGCGGCTGCGGCGAGCGCGCGGATCGCGGGGTGGGCGCGGGTGCCGTCCCCGGCGAGTTCGGGCTGGAACAGCGAGGCCAGGAAGAACGGGTGGCCGGGCAGTTCGAGCACCCGCACCTCGCCGGTGCCGTCCACACCGCTGAACCGCAGCCCGCGCCCGCGCAGTCGCGCCAGGTAGTCGGCGTTCAGTCCGTACGCGCAGTGGTACCGCTCCAGGGTGCGGGTGGTTCCGAAGACCCGCTCGGCGAGTGAGCCGGGAGTGATCTCCACCGCGCCCTCGTGCCCGACCAGCGAACAGGTGAGCGGCACGATCAGCAGCTCGTCCCGCTCGGGGTGCGACTCGCCGTGTGCGGCGCCGCCGATCCCGCAGACGTCGCGCGCGTACTCCAGCACCGCGTGCTGGAAGCCCGCACAGGTGCCGAGGAACGGGATGCCGCGCTCCCGGGCGGTCCGGACGGCGGCCAGCGCACCCGCCTCGCTGCGGTACGGGCTGCCGGGGAGCAGCCAGATGGCGTCGAAGCCGTCGAGCGCGGTGGGCGTTCCGGCGTCCTCGGTGGGGATCCAGTAGGCGTCCAGGACGAGCTGGTCGTGCTCGGCGAGCGCGTCGAGCAGGCCGGGGACGCGGGCGTGCGAGCGGACGGCGGGGGAGCGGTCGCCGACCAGGGCGATGCGGGGAGTCAGGTAGGCCATGCGGCTATCCTCACTCCCGGGCCGACATCAGTGCCAACGATGATTCCTTACTCTCTGATCAGAGGATCTGATAGCCGTGGATCCGCACCTGCTGCGCACCTTCGTCACCGTGACCCGTCTCGGCTCGTTCTCCGAGGCGGCCCGGGAGCTGGGCTACACCCAGTCCGCGGTCTCCCAGCAGATCGCCGTGCTGGAGGCCGACCTCGGGGTCGCCCTGCTGAACCGCCGCCCGGTCGGCCCCACCGAGGCGGGCGGGCGGCTGCTGGAGCACGCCGGTCCGCTGCTGGTGCGGCTGGACGCGGCGCGCGCCGATGTCGCACGCCTGGCGGGTGCTCCGAGCGCCCGGCTGGTGCTCGGCACCACCCCGCTCGCGATGGGCGCCGCTCTGGGGAGCGCACTCGCCGAAGTGCGCCGGGTGTACCCGCGGGTGGACCTCGTGGTCCGGGTGCTGTCCCAGGGCGCGCTGCCCGCCCAGGCGGCCACCGGCGAGGTGGACCTCGCCCTGATCGACGGCCTGGCCGCGCCCAGCGACCCCCTGCCGCTCCCGGACGTCGGCCCGCTCGCCACGGTGGCGGTCGCCGAGCAGCCGCTCGCCGTCGCGCTCCCCACCGGCCACCCGCTGGCCGGCCGCCCCGGGCTCGCCCTCGCCGACCTCTCCTCCGCCCGCTGGCTCGACGCCCCGGACCTCGCGCCCGCCGCCGCCCGCCTGCGCGCCGCCACCGGCATCGACGGCTTCCGCCCCGCCACCCGCTACCAGGGCACCGACCTGCGCGGCCTGCTCACCCTGGTCGCCGCCGGCCACGGCCTCGCCGTCCTCCCCGTCTCCGCCCTGGACGCCGCCCCCGGCATCACCGCCGTCCCGGTCCGCAGCCCCCGTCTGGTCCACCGCACGGAACTCGTCCACGGCAGCCTCCCCGAGGGCCCGGCCGCCCTGCTGGCCCGACTGCTGGACGGGGACCGGGTGTGAGCCCCCGCACTGGGTTGTGGGCAAACTGATTGACCGTCAAATATCTTGACCAGCAAAGTCGCTGATCGCTGCGTCGGTGCTCGCCGGGCGCGCGGAAGCAGCCCGGTGGCGGCGGTAGAGTGGGGGTCCTCGGGGCCCCTGTGGGATGCCCGGGTCCTTGCTCGGTCGGACGGTCGAGCCGGTCGCCAGTACCCCGGTCCTGGCGGTCGGCCCGGCCGTTCGCCGGTCGGAGTCATGTACACCGCCGACATAGCAAGGGGGACCACCGTGGCAGATCGCGCGGAACGCGAGGACCAGCAGCCCGAAGGCGAAGAGAGCCGGAAGGCGCCGGACCCCGGGGCCGGGCAGAAGCCGGGTGGACCGAAATCTGCCAGGCCCGCGTGGGTCAGGTGGGGGCGGCGAGCCCTGGGGGTCGGCATCGGCCTCTACAAGGTCCACAAGGCCTGGCGAGCCGTCGAGAGCGTGTTCGGACTCGATGATCCTTCCTCGACCGATGAGCGCTCGCCCGTCGCGGAGTTCTTCGACGAGCTCTGACCCGTCTGCGGGCTGCGGGGCGTTCGGCCGGTCTGCCAGCCGGCCCGGGCGTCGCGGCAGTTCGAAGGTCGACCAACTCCGAGATCACGTAAGCGCCTTGACCGGATGTAAGTGATCTCCCTACCGGAGTCGCCCCTCAGGAGGAGGGGCGACTCCTTTCTCTCCTGCCGTCGGGGCGAACGGCTCGGGCGGTGCTCAGGGCGGCTGGTGGGAGAACCGGTCGCGGGCCTCCGTCAGCGCGGCCAGGCTCTCCTGTCTGGTCCTGGCCTGCATGAGAAGCCGGACGTGGATCTCCCGGTAGAAGTCCGGCCGTGTCGTTCGAGCCGTGAGATCCCGATAGGGGCCCGGTGTCGGATCCGACTCCATGATGTAATCCGCCGAGTCGGGTTGTTCCAGATAGAACATCTCCGCCAGTTCGGCCTCTTGGAACACTAGGTGTGTGAGTGAGGCCAGTGAGGGAGCGACCACACTGTCGAGAGGGATGATCCGGACATTCGTACCCGGTCTGTCGAACGTGTCGATCAGCCGTTGCAGCTGCGAGGCCATCACCTCGGAATTCCCGACCCGACGGTGCAGCACGCTCTCGTCCAGCATGAACACCGACTGTGTGGTGCCTGCCGAGAATCGCCTCTGGCGTTCCATGCGCAACTCGACCAAGCGGTTGGCCCTGGTCCGGCCTGCTTCGCCGAGGCTCTGCGCCAGGACGGCCTTTGCGTAGTCCTCGGTCTGCAGCAGACCGGGCACCGCGCGCGCCTCGTAGGCCCGCAGCTCGGATGCCACGGTCTCCAGTGACATGAGCCGGGTCAGCCAGCCTGGTGTCACGTCGAGATAGTCGTGCCACCAGGCGGGCTGGTTCGCCTGCGCGGTGAGCGATTCCAGCTCCGCGGCCTCCTCGGGAGGGAGCCGGTAGAACGTGGCAAGCCTGTGGACATCGCTCAGCTGCGGGCGGCTCTGGCCGCGTTCCAAACGGCTCAGTTTGGAAGCGGACATACCGGCAGCGTCGGCGGCCGCTTTCAGATCGAGGTTCAGACGGAGTCTGCGCAGGCGTGCGCCCAGGAGCATCGCCGCCACTGTGGGATTCGTGGTCCCGGCTTCCGCTGCCGGCCCGTGAGGAAGGGGTGGAGCGGTCGCGGAGTGGTGGGTCGGCCCTGTTGCCGTGCCGAGGCCTCCCGCCGGAACAGTCGGCTTCTCCTGAAGGTGTTTCAACTCCTCTTCGGCGGTGCTTAGCTGATGCCTGAGCTCGGTTATCCGGGCCTGGAGGGCGTCCACGGTTTCATCGGCGTCGCTCTCGGGCGCGCCGATCGACTCGGCAAGGTCGGCCTCCCACAGTCGCCGAAGGGCCTTCAGGTCATCGGCGCTTGCGTCAAGTGCCCTGGCCATCGCGTCAACTACGCGCCAGGGTGGTGATCCTCTACCCCTCAGGACGCGGCTCAGGGTGGAGGTGCTGATGCCGGTGTCTGCGGCGAGCTTGCGGAGGGGGGGCTGCCCGGCGGCCTCGCGAAGCGCGAGCAGGAGCGCCGTGAGGGTCTCGTGTCGGACAGGGGCTTGCTGCTCCGAAGCGGGGTCGCCGAGTGTGGTGCCGTCCGGGCGGCGATCGCGAAGCGCGGGATCGTGGCAACCGGGGCAGCGGCTCCCCTTCCGGTCGGCGGGCCTTCGCGTGCCGAACCGGCTTCCACAGCCCTCGCAGGTGTCCGACACGGCTGCGATGAGGCCGTGCAGGCCTGATTCGATCCGGAGTTCGAGATTGAGCTCGCGACGACGCTCCGCCCATGCCCGGCGGTCACCGTTCCATGCGGTGACAAGGACTGCCAGCACTTCCCGGGACGGCGTTCTGGTCCCGCTGAGTGCGGCGTAGATCGTCGAGACGGGGATGCCGGTGGCCTGATGAGTCTCGGCCACCGTGAGGTGCGCGGCCTCTCTCAGGGCCCGCAGCTCGCTCGCGAACTCTGCGAGAGGGCCCGAGGTTTCGTTGAGTGAGTGGGGGCGGCCCATGCGCTTCTCCTTGCTCGACAGGCGGGTGCCATCGCCTCTGTTCTCGGATTGTCTCGCTTCGGTGAAACAGTCATCTATGATGTAACGGACGGTTGATGACGAACCCTCAGGCGATATGGCCGGAGGCATGCCTTGCCCCTGATCGGCCCTGGGTGTGGCCTCGGCTGTCTTCGTGGGCCGTGCGCGATGCCTGCCGTGCGGGAGGAGCTGGTGATGAGGAGAACCGAGCAGGAGACGACCTTGTGCACCCCTCCCTGCGAGTCGACTGCCGTCGACGGCGGCGGTCTTTCCCAAGCGTCCAGATGTGCGAGACGCTCAGCGGGACTGCCATCCCACTGAGCGTCACGGCAGCCCGAGAGCGTGCCAACTCGCGGGTCGTCCAAGCGCCTTGACCGGATGCGGACGAACCCACCTACCGGATTCACCCTCCGAGAGCAGAGGGCCGGCCCTCTCCCGAGGGCTTCCGGAGCGGTGATCAAGTCTTACCATCCGCCCTCCTGACCAGCGCCTTTGCGGCGGGGCGGTCAGTAGGGGACGTGATGGGGGACCATTACAACCAGGTTGTGCTTGATGATTCTAGCAAGGCCTCAACTCCCAGCACTGAAGCGGAGTCGATCTACACGGCCGCACGGGTTCGGCCTTCGCGGGTCAAGGGCGGCTGGGTGCTGTTGCAGGGGTGAACCTCCAACTGCCCTGCCCCGCCCCGTCCGTGCTGTTGGAGGGCCGTCGACGGGCCGGAGCGCCGGTGTGCTTCGGTGCTGTCGCGGATGACGTCATCCGCGGGTACCGGGTTGAGTACCCGGTGCGCGCCGGGAGCGGCTGTCAGGGGGTGGTCCTGCCGTGCGCTCAGGCCGTCTCTCCGGCCACTCCGCTGCGGCCGGCCGGGACCCCTTCGACGGTCACCATGGTCTGTGCCCGGACGCCGTCGCCCAGTACCCCGGCGACGGCGTCCGTGATGGCGGTGACCAGCCTGGTGGGCGCGTCCGGGACGTGGGTGAGGTGGTAGGCGGCCTCGCGCATGGCGAGGGTGACCAGCGGGGCGTCGTCGTTGGTGGGGGTGCCGCCGATGCCCCGACGGTGTTGCGGGACGCCGATCAGCTCTACGGCGACCAGGGGGCGGACCTCCTCGCCGTAGACGGAGGTGACGGCGGCGGTCAGGGCGCCGATGAGCTTCGGTTCGACGGTTCCGTCGAGGGTTTCCTCGCGGAGGTGCAGGCTGAGGTGCGGCATGGCGGAGCTCCGTTCGGGTCGGTTCGTACCATGGGTGCGCGTTCGCTTTGCATGTAAAACATCTTTGCTTTCAAAGGTAAGTGGACGGGAGTGCGTGATGTCAACGCCGAAGGCGCGGGAAACCGGGGGCAGTTGGCCCGGCGGCGGTGGGGCCGACGACGCGGTCAGGGCGTTGCTGCTGCTCATGCCCCGGATGGTCGGCCGGGTGAAGAGGATCCCCGTTCCCGAGGCGCTGCGGTCGTTCCCGCTGGCGCCACGACACCTGTCGCTGCTGTCGTACCTGCTGTTCGACGGGCCGATGACCGTCAACGAGCTGGCCGCCCGGCTGGAGGTCGCGCCGACGACGGTGAGCCTGATGGTCAGCGAGCTGAGCCGGATGGGCGTTCTGGAGCGGCGTGAGGACGAGGCCGACCGACGTCGTCGAATCGTCGGCATCGCCCCCGGGCATCGGCCCGCCATCGCCGGCTGGCTGGCCCCGGGGGCGGCCGCCTGGCGGAAGGCGCTGGAGCCGCTGACGCCGGAGCAGCGGCGGATGTTCGTGGAGACACTGCTCGCGTACGAGGCCGCAGTCGCCGAAGGGGGCGACCGCGACTGAGCCCGCGCGACGTTGGCCGGCGGAGCGGTGACCCGGTCGATCGAGGGCCACTTGCTCTGCAAGGGTGGAGAGCGTGGTCGGCCCGAACGTGTCGGCGAGCGCGGCCATGCGTCGGGGCCCGGCTGTTCGGGCCCTGACATTCCCCGCCGGGCAGCCGAACGTTCCTTTTCCCGTTGCAGGGCTGGGTTTTACCAGTTGTCGCGGATTCGCACAGGAGCGCGCCGAAGAGAGTGCGGAGCACTTTCCCGGCTTGCGTGGGAAACGGGTGCTTCCGCCCGTTGCCGCGAAACGGACATCCGCTCTATTTCGGTGTTGACGCCATTTGTCGGTCTCGTCACTCTCGAAGAGTGCCGAGGACGAATCCGCGGGGGGACTGCCGCGGCCGGTCGGGCCTCGTGCTGACCTACCTGTGGAGGGAACTCGTGTCCAAGAGCCGTGCTGTTCTCGTGAGGTTCGGAACCGGGGCCGTGGCCCTGGCCGCCCTGCTGGTGCCGGTCGTCGGCGCCCCCGCCGCCTCGGCGGCCACGCCCGCCGACTCCTGCACCAACAACTGGAGCATCAGCTCGGGCGAGGGCTACGCCAACGGAAAGTGGTGCAACAACAACACCAAGGTCATCGGCACCGTGCACGACACCAAGGCGGACGGCCGCTGTCCCTACGTGCAGGGCAATCTCTCGAACGGGGGCCACGCCGACAGCAACTGGGCGGGCGGCAAGGGGAAGTCCCGCGCGTTCACCCTCTACGCGCCGTCGGGCGCGCACTTCACCTCCCTCTCGATGAGGTACATCAGCTGCTGAGAGCGGGCGCGTTCAGCTCTCCTCGTCCGGACGGCGGCGACCCGGCGCGAGGTGAGGCCTCTTCCACCTCGCCCCACGCCGGGTCGGGCCGATCATCTCACCCCCGGGCGGCCTGGGCATGCAGCAGCCCCGCGCCACCGTGGCGCGGGGCTGCTGAACGGAGGCTGATCAGAGGTGGCCGGGGAAGTCCCCGGCGCGGATGCCGGCGACGAAGGCCTGCCAGCTGTGGGTGGTGAAGGGCAGCACGGGCCCGTCGGGGTCCTTGCTGTCTCGCACTGGCACGGCACCCCGAAGGCTCTCGGCAACCTCGATGCAGTTGCCGCCTTCACTGCCGCTGTAACTGCTCTTGCGCCATGTCAGGTCGGTTGCCACGTTCATGTCCTCCTGCTCCCGCTTGTACTGCCGAGGCCTGTATGGATTTCGTGGGCCCTACGCCGTGGCGCAGGGCCCACGGAGGAGGGGAAGTTCAGGAACGGGCGGCGAATTCGCCGGCGCGGACGCCAGCGACGAACGCCTGCCAGCCGTCGGTGCTGAAGGCCAGCGCGGGTCCGTTGGGGTCCTTGCTGTCTCGCACAGGGACTACTCCGGTGAAACCGTCGGCGATCTCGACGCAGTCGCCTTGGCCGTTGCTGTATGTGCTCTTGCGCCACCGGACGCCCTGGAAGCTCTGCTTCATTCCGTGTACTCCTTTGCGACTTTCCTCAACCATGAGATGGATTTCTCGGGTTGGACCGAAGATGCCATGAGGTGTAGGAACGCGTCCTCGTGGCGCTCAACCTCAGACTGCCGCTCCGTGTAGATACTGCTGGTCGTTGCTTCGGTGTAGGCCACGCTCCCCGGGATGTCGCTGAACGACAGCACGGAGAACGATGCGCCCATGGCCGCATGTGCTCCGGCCGAGAACGGGAGCACTTGGATCGTGATGTTGGGTCGTTCGTCCGCCATGGTCGCGAGATGGTTCAACTGCTCGCTCATGGCGGGAACGCCACCTACTGGTCGCCGTATGACGGCCTCGCCGATGATGGCCCAGAACTGAGGCGGGTCGGGGCGATCGAGGATGTGCTGACGCTCCATGCGGAGTGCAACTCTTCGTTCCACTCCGTCAGCTGACTCGGTCGGATTCATCGCCCTGATGACATGCCGCGCGTACTTCTCGGTCTGAAGCAGTCCCGGGACCAACTCGCATTGATACGTGGCGATCTTCGCCGCGTCCGATTCGAAGCCCACATAGGCGCGGAACCACTCCGGCAGCGCATCACCGTAGGCGTGCCACCAGCCCTGCTGCCGGCTCTGCCGGGTCAGACTGAGGAAGTGCTTCACCTCATCGGGTGAACTCACGCCGTAGTGAGTCAGCAGCTTCGCGGCATCTCGTTCTTGTAGCGGGACTTGGCCGCTCTCGATGCGGCTCAGCTTCGAAGCGGACCAGCCGAGCGCAGCGGCCACATCCTTGGCGTTCAGCTCGCGCGATGCGCGCAACTTGCCAAGCTCGCCGCCGAGCCTACGCCGCAGCACGGTCGGACTGCCCACTCGTCACACTCCCTGGCTGGTTGGTTCCTTGCATAGTCTGCCACCTCCTCCTGGGGCTCAATCCTCTTTCTAGATCAAGCAATTGCCAGATGGAAGCAGTTGCATGCAATCACTGTTCAAGGGCATGCTACACGGAGTAGCCCAACGGTTCGCCTGAGTGATCAAGCGAGCTGCCGGCCGGGCATCCCTTTGCCCCGGCCGGGCTGCTGCTTGGCCTCACCACGCCTTCAACTCCCTGTACTTCGGAAGGTGGCTCCGCCATGCCTCAAACCCCCCACAAGCTCCCCACCCCCACCCCCACCCCTGCCCCCAACCCCTCCGTGAGCAGTAGCTGCTGGCTGCCCCGCAGTCGGCGTTCGCCCGAGGGGGCCCGTCGTCACCTGGAGAAGCTGCTCGCCGGCTTCCCCGGCGGTCAGCGCTTCGCCGAGGACGGGCTGTTGCTGGTCAGCGAGTTGGTGACCAACGCCGTCCTCCACGGCACGCCCGTCGACAACAAGATCTGGCTCGCGCTCGACGTGAACGACCTCCGCCTCCGCATCGAGGTGCACGACGCCCGAGGGGAGCGCGAACCGGTGATTCGCGCTGCAACCGGCGCGGACGACGAGTCGGGGCGCGGCCTGCTGCTGGTCAAGTCCCTCTCCCAGCGCTGGGGATGCTGCCCCCGCTTCCCCATCGGGAAGATCGTCTGGTGCGAGTGCGCTCCGCCGGCCGACCGCGCGGAGGCCGTCGCGTGAGGGACAACCGCCTGGTCACGGCCGAGATCACCGGCATCATGCCGCCGACGATCTACTTCCTCCTCCCCAAGGCGCTCTCCGCGCTCTGGTTCTCCCTCCAGTTCCGCTCTCTCGGCAGGCCCCAGTGGGAGTGGTTCGAGCGCTACCTCACCGGCCCCAGCGCCGAACGCTTCGTCGTCGAGTACCTCAACCACACCGGCCCGCTGTCGCTGCCGGTGGTCCTCCCCGAGAGCGTTCACCACCTGCGCATCCGCTGGACCGCCCCGGAAGGTGACCGATGATCCGCGGCAGACCGTTCCGGCTGCGCCACGCCCCGGGCGACTGGTGGTTCCTCCACTGCTCCCGTGCCCCGGTGGCTCGCCTCCTCCGGGCCGAACGGCGCCGCCTCGAAGCCGAGTTCGCGCAGTGGCTCCCCGAAGCCTCGGCCCGCGTCCGCCAACGCGTCCTGAAAGCCATCGCCGACGACCCCCGCTGACGCGGGAGGCCGCCGAGCCCCGACCAGTTGTGGCCGGCACACTCCCGTGCCGGCCCCCGAGCGCTGACGGCGCACGGCACGGGACGAGGTTCCACCCGGATGCGACCACCCCCGACGCGAACGGGCCCCGATCCCGGGACTGCTTTTCGGCCGAACTCCGAAGGCCACCCCTTCAGGCGTCGCGTATCCGCCCGCAAGGCCTGGCGCCCTGGCTAGCGTCCTCGCTGAGCACCGCGCCGAGCCGGGCTGCCGCAAGCACCAACCTCCCGACAGAAACAGGTAATCGGATGACTGCCATTGATGACTCACCGGCCCGCGATCCCGACGTGCTACGCGCGAGCATGGTCCGTGCACTCCGTGACCAGGACGGGATCAAGTCCGAGCCCGTCGCCGCCGCCTTCGCGGCAGTGCCCCGTCACCGGTTCGCGCCGGACGCGCCCGTGGAGGTCGTCTACGACCTGCACCGCACCGTGCCGGTCAAGAGGGACGAGAACGGCCTGGAGCTCAGCGTCATGTCCGCGGCCCACCTCCAGGCCGTGATGCTGGAGCAGGCCGGCGTCGAACCCGGCATGAAGGTCCTGGAAATCGGCTCCGGCGGCGTCAACGCCGCCTATCTGCAGGAACTCGTCGGCAAGCAGGGCGAGGTCACCACCGTCGACATCGACCGCGATGTCATCGACCGGGCCCGGCGGTGCCTGGACGGCGCCGGATACCCGCAGGTGCGGACGGTCCTGGCCGACGGTGAGAGCGGTGTGCCCGACGGCGCCCCGTACGACCGGATCATGGTGACGGCGGCCGCGTGGGACATCCCCCCGTCGTGGATCCGTGGGCTGACGGCGGCCGGGCGCCTCGTCGTGCCGCTGACACTGTGCGGCACGACCCGCTCGATCGCCTTCGACCGCGACGGCGACGGCCTGGTCAGCCGTTCGTACAGCCTGGCCCGATTCGTGCCCATGCAGGGCGAAGGGGCAGCCGAGGAACGCAAGGCGATGCTGCGGGAGGGCGTGGCCTTGCAGACCGACGACGTACGGGTGCCGCTCAACGCCCAGGCGCTGAACGGCGTACTGGATACGCCCAGGCTGGAACGCTGGTCCGGAGCGGCGTACGACCTGCCCGACGAGCTGGAGCTGTACCTCACGCTCAACCTTTCCAGCCCGGCCCGCCTGCACGCTTCCAACGACGTGGTGGAGTGCGGCGTGGTGGAGGCGTCCGCGCTGTTCGGGGTGCCCGCCCTGGTGAGCGAGGACAGCATCGCCTACCGCACCCGCCGGGAGAACGAGGACACCGGCGGCTTCGAGAGCTGCGTGATCGCCCACGGGCCCGGGGCCGAAGCGCTCGTGGACGAGTACGTAGCGCTGCTGCGGCGTTGGGCCCACGACCACCGCCACCGGGGAGCCGCAACCTTCCGCTACCTGCCGGGCCCCGCGCCCACCCCCCTGCCCCAGAACGCCGTCCTGCGACGCCACGGCATCGTCACGGCGACCTGGCACTGAGACTCCCGGGCCCCGTCTCGGGGCCCGGTCACCCGCCTCCTCCGGTCCGAACGCCGCTGCCTCGAAGCCGAGTTCGCGCAGTGGCTCCCCGAAGCCTCGGCCCGCGTCCGCCAACGCGTCCTGGAGGCCGTCGCCGCCCGCGCCGCCGTCTCCCGCATCGTCGACGGCCGTGGCCACCCTCGACCCCGTCCGCCGGCGGGCCGCCGGATGGACCTACCGGGCCCTCGGGCGGCCCTGACGGCCGAAAGTGCGGGCCCGGTATCACAGGCTGAAGCGCGGGCCGGTCTTGCCGGTGAACGGGAAGAGCGGATAGCCCTCCAGGCACGCGCTGTCCGGCGGGAAGTACGGCCAGTCCATGCCGATCCGGTACACCAGGGTCAGCAGGACGGCGGCGGCGAAGGGCGCGAGCCACCTGGTGGCCCGCCCGCCCGGGAGGGGCCGCCTCCGCAGGGCGAGTTGGAGGAGAAACAGCAGCAGGGTCATGCAGAGCCAGACCGCAGGCATCGTCATCATCTGCAGCCCGATGTTGTTGCTGAAGTTGTTTCCGAGCGGGCAGCCCGCCCACGACCTGACGGTCCACACCGTGCCGACGCACACACCGACGCCCGAGAGGGCGGGAGCCAGCAGGTACCACCCACACCCCGGCGCGGAGGAAGCCGACGCGCCCCGTGCCTGTGACTCCCGCATCCCCTTGCCTCCCCGCCGACAACCACCGCGCCACCGCGCCAGAAGTCGGACCGGCCGACTTCTGGCGCTGCCACCGAGCTCACCTTCAGCCGTGTCGACCGAAGAAACGATCACTTCGGTTCCCGAGATTTCGCCACGGTCGCGTGACCGGTCGAGAGGCCGGCCGGGTGGGCACCCGGGTCGCGGCCCTGCTCAGGCGGCCTGGGCCCTGTCCTATGCTGGCCCGGTGAGTAGCGAACCGGTTCCGCCCGAGGGCACCGCCGTCGAGCTGATGCGGGCCATGACGCGGTTGCGGGCACGGCTGCGCACCGAGGCCCCGATCGACGACCTGCCGTGGAACTGGTCCCACCTGACCACCCTGCACCGGATCGTGCAGAACGGTCCGATGACCGCGAGCGAGCTCGCCCAGGCCGAGCACGTCCGGCGGCAGTCGATGGCGGAGACGCTGGCCGCGCTCCGCGACGGCGGGCTGGTCGCCACCGCCAAGGACCCGAACGACGGGCGCAAGTCCCTGGTCAGCGCGACCCGTGCCGGGCAGGAGCTGTGCGAGCGGATCCCGGCGGCGCGGGAGGCCTGGCTGTCCGGCGCGATCGGCTCCATGCTCCGGGCCGAGGAGCGCAGGACGCTCCAGCGGGCTGCGGAGATCATGAACCGGCTGGCGGACTCCGAACGCTAAACCGGCTCAGCGGCCGTGCTCAGTGCGGCGAGTTCCGCGGTGGCGACGACCTCAGCCTGGCGCGGGAAGACCTTCTCGGTGAGCACCCGGTGCACCTCCGGGTCGGGGTCGGCGGTGGCGTCGGCCAGCACGAAGAGGCGGTAGTCCTCGTCGGCCGCCTGCCGAAGGGTCGACAGCACCACGCCACTGGTGGAGAGCCCGGCGAGCACCAGGGTGTCCACACCCCGCGCGCCCAGCTCGGCGCGCAGATCGGTGTCGCCGGCGAACGCGCTGAACCGGATCTTGCGCACGGCCAGGTCCTGCTCCCGGATCTCCAGGGACGGGTGCACCGCCGTCGTGGAGGTGCCGTCAGTGAGGGATCCGGCCGCGGCGACCTGGGCGAAGGTCTTGTTGCGGGCGGGCACGGCAGCGGCGTCCTCCTCGGTGAGCGCGACGCGTACGAAGACGACCTGCACACCGTGGGTGCGGGCCCAGGCCAGCGCCTCGCCCGCGCGGGCGAGCACACCCTCCGGGTCGGGGACGGCGCCCAGCACGAGGGGCTGGAAGTCCATCAGCAACAGCGCGGTACGGGCCGGGTCCATTGCCGCGGCGGTGTTCGCGGCGGCGGTCATGTCGGTGGTCATCTCGATGAACCTGCTTTCTCTTGGCACGGCGGGATTCGGGCCCTGGTCGGTGCGGAGTCAATCCGCCTGCTGCCGGTCGGCCCGGGCCAGCCGACGGTCGCACACGGTCAGGACGAGGACGAGGACGGCGATCAGTACCAGCACCCACGCGATGTGGTGCAGCCCGCTGTCGTCCACGCCGCGGTGGAAGGCGGTGCCGGTGATCGCGGCCGAGGCGATGGATCCGACGTAGCCGAAGGTGCGGAGCAGTCCGGAGGCGGTGCCGACCGTGGCGGCGGGGGCCTCCTGGTAGAGGACGGTCTGGTTGGCGACCGACCCGGCGCCGGAGGTCAGGCCGAACACCGCGCTCGCGGCGACGACCGCGGCCATCGGGGTGCCGCCGTCCACGAAGAGCACGGCCCCCGCCCCGACGAGCAGCAGCACCGCGCAGGCGATCAGCGGCAACCGCACCCCCGCCCGCCGCGACACCACCCGGGCGGTCAGCGCGGACAGCACGCCCATCGGCAGCAGGACCAGCCCGGCCTGGTAGGCGGACAGTCCGCGGGCGGCCTCCAGCCACTGGGTGAGTCCGTACAGGATCACGTACGTGCCCAGCAGCGTCAGGCCGTTGCGCACATAGGTGCGGGTCAGGGCGCCGTTGGCGGCGAGCAGGCGGACGTCGAGGAACGGGTGGCGGGCGCGCAGCTCCCACCCGGTGAGTGCCGCGGCGAGAAGGAGGGTGGCGGCGAGCGCCGGCCAGTCCGGGCGCGGCAGGGCGGAGAGGAGGACCACCAGGGCGGTGAGCACGCCGCCGAAGCCCACCATGCCGAGCAGGTCGAGGCGGGTGGCCAGGGCGCGCACCGATCCGGTGCGCACGGGAGCGGGGTCCGGCGCGATCCCGGCCAGCGCCAGGACGAGGGCCACCGCCGCGAACGGGATGTTGATCCAGAAGGCGGTCTGCCAGCCGAACGACCCGACCAGTAACCCGCCGATGGCGGGGCCGACGGCGACGGTGGCGGATCCGGTGACCGCCAGGCCGCCGAGCACCCCGCGCGGGGGGCCGTCCTGGCCGGCGCCCTGTGCGTGGCGGCGGATCAGCAGCATCGCGGACGGGTAGCCCGCCGAGGTGCCCGCGCCGATCAGCACCCGGGCGCCGATCAGCGCCGGCAGCGAGTGGGCCAGCGACCCGACGACCCCGGCCGCGAGCACCAGCACGATGCCCGCGAGGAATACCCGGCGGGGCCCGAACACCTCGGCGAGACGCCCGGCGGCGGGCTGGGCCAGCGCACTGGTGAGGTAGAGGCAGGAGATCAGGATCGCGGTGTCCCCGACGGGGATGTGCAGGGCCGCGGCAAGCGGGACCAGCGCCGTCGCGATGATCGAGCTGTTGACCGGATTGAGCGCGGCCCCCAGGTACAGCGGTGCCACGAAGCGCCTGCCGAAGGGATCGCCCACGGCCGGACCGCCCCCGACCGCTCGCTGCGGAACACTGGTGTCACCGGCGACAGACACGACACGACTCCGTCCTCCGGGACCTCCGCGACAGGCGGGCCCACCGTGGAGATCCCGGCGAAAGTAGGCAGGCCACCTGACAAATATTAGCAGGTAGCCTGCCTACTTGTGGAGTGGTGACCCCGTGGAGGACGCCGGGGCCGTGCCTCCGGAGCGGGCGGCCTAGCTGCCGGGGGCCGACCAGGTGCCGAGGGCGATTTCGGCGGTGATGCCGGGGCCGAAGCCGGCGAGCAGGCCGCGGTGGCCTTCGAAGGCGGACTGTTCGTCGAACATGCGGGACAGGGCGTCGAGGACGACGGCGCTGGCGATGTTGCCGTACTCGGTGAGCGTGGCGCGGCTGAAGCGGAACGCCTCGCGCGGCACGTCGAGGAAGCGGCTGAGGTCGTCCAGGATCCGGGGGCCGCCCGCGTGGACGATGTAGAAGTCGAGCTTGCCGACGTTCCAGTGGTGTTCCTCCGCGAGGGCGCGCAGGGCCGGGCTGAGGTCCTCCATCGTGCCCGGTACCCGCTTGTCGAGCAGGAAGTGGAAGCCGGTGGAGCGGACGGCGTAGGAGATCCAGTCCTCGGTATTGGGGATGAGGTAGGAGCCGTTGCGTTCCAGACGGACCCCGTGGCCGCCGGTGCCCTTGACCACGGCGGCGGCGATTCCGTCCCCGAACAGGCCGTTGGACAGGAGTGAGCCCACGCCGATGTCGGTGGGCTGGTAGCACAGCGAGCAGAACTCGCAGGCCACGATCAGCACATTGTCGTCGGGGTGGGCGGTGCAGTAGTCGTGGGCGCGGTTGATCGCCGCACCGCCTGCCGCGCAGCCGAGTTGGGCGATGGGTATCTGGCGGGTCTGCGGGCGGAAGCCCATCTTGTTGATGAGCCAGGCCGTCAGGGCGGGCATCATGAAGCCCGTGCAGGACACATAAATAATCAAGTCGATCTGCGTCGGCTCGAGTTGAGCGGTCTCCAGGGCGCGGGAGACCACGGCGGGCACGCGGGCCTTGGACTGGGCTTCGTAGACGGTGCTGCGCTCGTCGAGTCCGGGGTGGCGCAGGACCGTCTCGATGGGCTGGATCAGGTGCCGCTTCTGTACACCGGTGTGCTCGATCAGGCGCAGGGCCAGGTCGAGTTGGGGGTGGCCGCGGTGGATCCTGCGGGCGAGTTCGAGGGTTTCCTCGTTGGTGATGACGTATTCGGGGACGGCGATCGCCGGTTTGCACAGAACTGCCATGAGATGTCCTCCTGGCGGACGATTGTCCCGGCGCGGCCCTGACCGCTTCCGGTGTCCACCGATGGGCGGAAGCCGCTGCGGAGGTACGCTGCGCGGCCGCGCCTGTGCGTGGTGGACCTCGCGTGAGCCGAGGGGCGGAGGGCCGGCCGTCCGGAGGGCCGCGTTCCCGTCGTACGGGCCGTCTGTGCCGCGGTGGGGCCGGTCCTGGGCACCTTAGTCAATCTACGGGAGACGGCTCGCGGACGCATGCCGGGCGGCATGCGTCCGCGAGTTCGGCGCGCACCCCCGGGCGCGGTGCGCCCGGGGGTGCGGCCGTCACCAGACGACGGGGAGGGCGAGGGGGTACCGCCAGATCGAGGTGGTGTTCCACTGCACCTCGTCGGCGGGCTTCGCCAGCGCGAGGCGGGGGAAGCGCTCCAGGAGCGTTCCGATGGCGACCTCCAGTTCGGCGGTCGCGAGCGGGGCACCGAGGCAGTGGTGGGCGCCCCAGCCGAAGGTCATGTGGGGCGGGCTGGTGCGTTCGAAGTCCAGCTCGTCGGGCCGGTCGAACTTGCGGCCGTCGCGGTTGGCGGTCAGGTAGGAGACGTGCACGATGTCGCCCGCCCGGATGGTCACCCCGCCCAGCTCGACGTCCTCCAGGGCCGTTCGGGGGATGCCGACGCCCTTGCGGAAGGGGATGAAGCGCAGCAGCTCCTGGAGGGCCTGCGGGAGCATCTCGGGCCGCTCGCGCAGCAGGGCGAGCTCGTCGGGCCGGGTGAGGAGGGCGTAGGCGAGGTTGCCGATCTCGTAGGTCGTGGTGTCCTGGCCGGTGATCAGCAGAACCATGGCCATGACGGTCAGTTCCTTGTCGTCCAGGACCATGTCGCCGTCCCGGGCCGTGGCCAGCGCGCTGATCAGGTCCTCGCCGGGGTCGCGGCGCCGCCGCGCGGTCAGTTCGGCGAAGTAGGCGCGCAGGTCGGACTTGGCCCGTACCGCGTCGGGGCGGTTCTGGGCCGTGACGTTCATCATCGTCCGGGCGTGGGCGCGCAGTTGCGGGCTGTCGGCCTCGGGGATCTCCAGGACCTCGCAGATCGTGATCAGCGGCAGCGGGTGGGCGAGGTGCTCCATGAGGTCGGCCGGGTGGCCCTGTTGAGCCATCCGGTCCAGCAGCCCGTCCACCACGTGCTGGGTGCGGGCGCGCATCCGCTCGATGCGTTCGGGCTGGAACGCCTTGGACACCAGGCTTCGCAGCCGGCTGCTGTCCGGCGGGTCCATGACGTTGATCGCCTCGGCCTGGACGATCGGCTCGGGGGTCATCCGGGGGAAGTCCTTGCCGATGACGCCGGCGCGGCTGAAACGCCGGTCGGTGGTCACGGTGCGAACGTCGTCGTAGCCGGTGACCAGCCACGCCTCCCCTTCGCCGTAGGGCAGTCGGATTCGGGAGACTGACTCCTGTGTCTGGAGCTCCCTGAGGGTCGGGTCGAACTCGAGGGCGTCGGCGAAGTCGAAGGGGCACGTGCGCGCGTTGGAGCCGGTGGTCATGCGGATCTCCAGGACATGGTTCGGAGGGCCGGATTATGTGGGGGTGGGGCTGGGGGGTGAACGGGACACGGGTACCCGACCGGCGGCCCGCGTATACCGGATGAGGCCCGCAGCGGCCGGTAATTCATCCGTGCTGATCAGTCGTGGCGGCCGGGCCCGGCGTGTCGCCCGTGTCGGGGTGTCGCGCGTGTCGCGTGGCGCAGGGGCGGGGGCACCCTGGGGCGCCCCCGCCCCGTCCGGGGAGCGGAGCCTTTTCAGAACAGCCGTGTGCCGCAGGCTGTTACTACGCTCACCGACCGTGACCGGTCGCGGTTCCGTGCCCGCGTCGGGTCACTCACCAGTAGTGGTGGCGGCCTCCGACCGCGTGCCCGACGGAACCGAGAATCCACAGGACCAGTCCGATGACGGCCAGGATGATACCGATCGTCCACAGGATGGAGATGTGGGCGACGAAGCCAATGATGAGCAGAATCACTCCGAGAATAATCACGGTGACCTCCAGAGTCGGTAAGGCCCCTCCGCTTAACTCTGCTTCCCGCTGGTCGCACTGGCAAACGAACCAGCGACGATCACTGACCGTGGTCGTGCCGGCCGCTACCCGGTGTCGACCGGGTGCCGGGGTGCCCGGCAGCCGGTGGAGATGAGGCGGGAGCCCTTCCGGCACCCGCCCGTTACAGTGCCGGGATGAGTGATGAACCGGTGATACTCCGCCCTCTCTCCGAGGCCGATCTGGTGACCGTCGAACAACTCCTGCTCGACCCGGAGGCGGTGGGGCCGCTCCAGTGGTTCGGGTGGTCGGACCCGGGCCGAAGCCGGCGGCGGTGGGCGGAGAACGGCCTGTTGGGGGAGGACATTTCAGTGCTCGCGGTGGTCGTCGCGGGGGAGCTGTGCGGCTTCGTCCAGTGGCGCCGGGCGGGGCTCGTGCCCGCGTCCTCGTACTGGGTCATCGGCATCCAGCTGCTCCCGCGGGCCCGCGGCCGGGGGATCGGCACCGAGGCCCAACGCCTCCTGGCGGACTACCTGTTCGCGCATTCGCCGGTGGTCCGGCTGGAGGCGGACACCGAGGTCGTCAACCTCGCCGAGCGGCGCGCGCTGGAGAAGTGCGGCTTCACCGAGGAGGGCGTGCTGCGCAGCCTGGTGTTCCGCGACGGGCAGTGGCGCGACATCGTCCGCTACAGCCTGCTGCGTTCGGACCGTGCCGAGCGCTGACCCCACGGTCGTTACGCAGCCGATGGGTGGCCGTGACACGACCGGCCGGGGACCGCGACACGGCCCTCCTACCGTCGCTGTCAACGCACCGGCCGCACCGGCCGGGCCGCGTCCGCGACGAAGGAAGAGACACCGTATGAGCAGGAGCCGTACCCACCGCTCGCCCGCCCGCCGGGTCCTGGCCGTCTGTGCCCTGACCGGGGCCGCGCTGATGACCGCCGTCACCGGCGGAAACGCATGGGCCGACGGAGCCCCCGCCCCGGCTGCCCCGAGCGTCGCCGGCGTCTCGGCCCCGGCTGCCCCGAGCGCGGCCCCCACCGCCGCACCGGCCGGCGGGACTCCCACCGCCACGCCCACCCGCCCGACCCCCGCCACCCCCGCCGCCGCGCCCGCCGGCGGGACCCCCACCGCCACGCCCACCGCCGGTGGCACCGGGCCCCAGGTCCGGGAGGTGCCCGCGGGTGCCGCCCAGGCCGGTGACGGATCCGGTTCGACCTCCGTCTCCGGCCCGCTGCTGGTCGGCGGCGGCACCGTCGCGGCCCTCGGCGCCGGTGCGCTGGGCTTCGCCCTGCTGCGCCGCGGCTCCGGTGCGCGCGGCTGACACCGGCCCCGGGTCCAACGGGCACCCCGGCGCCGCTCCCCCGCACCTGGCCAGGCAGGGGAGCGGCGCCGGGGTCCCGCCGGAGAGCGGGAGACCCGGCGCCGACGACACGGCCGCATCCGGCGACCGGGGCGCCCGGGCGACCGGCCGCCGCCACGCGCGCGGCAGCGGCCACCGGCGGTCCCGCACCGCCGGACCCGGCCCGAGCGCACTGCGGCGGAGCGCCTTCGGTGCCGCAGGTCTGCTCTGCCTGGTGGTCGGTGCCTCCGTGGCGCTGTCCGGCCAGCGCACCCCGGTGGTGCGCATCGAGCCCTCGGTGCACGGCGGCGCGGACACCCCGGCGAAGGCCACGGGGCCCGCGGCGAACCCGGTGTCCGGGCCCGCCCCGGCCTCCGCTGCCCCGGCCACCGCTCCGCGACCCTTCGCGGCCTCGGTGCCGACCCGCCTGCTGATCCCGGCCGCCGGGGTGGACGCCCCGGTGACCAGCCTCGGCCTGAACGCCGACGGGACGGTCGAGGTGCCGCCGGCCGACCGGGCCGGGGAGACCGGCTGGTACCGCAACGGCCCGACCCCGGGGGAGACCGGCCCCGCCGTCCTCATCGGGCACTACGACACCGTGCACGGCCCGGCGGTCTTCCACGGTCTGCCGAAACTGCGGCCGGGCGAGCTGATCCAGGTGCGGCGCGCGGACGGAAGCACGGTGGACTTCAGGGTCCGCACGCTGCTGCAGGCCGCCAAGGACCGCTTCCCGACCCAGACGGTCTACGGTGACACCCCGACGCCTACGCTCAGGCTCATCACCTGTGGCGGGCGGATCGGCTCGGACGGCCACTGGACCGACAACATCATCGTCCTGGCGGACCTGGCCGGTCCGGACGGCGCGTCCGGCTGAGCCGGCCGGGCGGGTGCCGGTGGTTCCGCCCGGCAACCCGCCCGGGCGGAACCACCGACAGCCGTCCACGCGACCTACTACCGGGGCGGGTACGGAGCGGACCCGGCGCATCGCCGCAGACCAGGAGGATGAGCACCGACCGTGGCACCGTTTACTCCCCGCCGCCGGACCGGCGCCGTGTCGGCGGCCGGACTCGCCGTCCTCATCGCCATCGCCGCCCTCGTGGCCATGGCGGTCGGCCGTGTCACCCCCGGCGGGCTGCAGGACCACGGCGCGTCCCAGCCGGTGACACCGCCGCTGAAGCCCCAGCCGCTCTGGCCCGGCCTGGATGCCTCTCCGTCGCCGGCCTCACCCGCCACCGCCACCGCTCAGCCGACGCCGCGCCCCGTCCCCGACGTGACCGTCCCCGGGAACGACATCACCGCGGTCGACGTCCGCACCGTCCTCGCCAAGGACCCCATGGTGGGCCCGGAGGAGCGGCGCGCCCTCGACTCCTGCCCCGAGTGCAAGGTCCGCAGCCCCGAGTACCGCGACCTCACCGGTGACGGGCGCTCCGAGCTGCTCGTCGCCGTCGCCACCCCCGGGGCGGTGGTACTGCACGTCTACACCCTGGCCGACGACCGGGTCCTGTCCGTCCTCCAGGTCACGGCACGGGAGGGGTTCAGCGCCGAGACCGTCGGCTGCGACCTGTGGCTGTACGAGCTGACCACCGCCTCCGCCCGGACCAGCAGCCACTACCACTGGGACGGGGTCCGGCTCGGCCTGGTGGAGCAGAAGGTCGAGGGCATCGTCCCGGTGCCCGGCGACGGCACCGGACAGACGGGCCCCTCCGCCGGCGTGACCGGACCGGCGGTCAGCCCCGGCATGGGCGTCAGCCGCACCCCCGGGGCGGCCGGCGAGGCCAGCCCCGTCCCTCCCGGACCGGCCCCCGGCACCCCCACGAGCCGTCCAACCGCCCGACCGACCCCGGCGCTCTCGGAAGCGAAGCCATGAACCCCGCAGCCGCACCCACCCACCCGCACATCCTGATCGTCGAGGACGACGAGGTGATCCGGGAGGCCACCCGGATGGCCCTGGAGCGCTACGGCTTCCCGGTCTCCACCGCCGCCGACGGGCTGGAAGGGCTGGAGGCGTTCCACGCCGTCCGCCCCGATCTGCTGCTGCTGGACGTCATGCTGCCGCTCCTCGACGGGGTCGGCCTCTGCCGCCGGATCCGCGAGGAGAGCCAGCTCCCGATCCTGATGATGTCGGCGCGCACCGATCCGGTCGACGTGGTGTCGGGCCTGGAGGCCGGTGCGGACGACTACGTGGTCAAGCCGTTCGAGAGCGCGGTGCTGGTCGCCCGGATCCGGACGGTGCTGCGCCGGGTCCGCGTGGTCCCGGCGGCCGAGACCCCGCCGCCCGCCGCGGACGCCCCGCCGGCCCTCGCGCCGGTTCCCGTGCGGGCCGTTCCGACGGGCCCGACCGCCCCGACCGCCCCGGCCGTGCAGACGGCCCCGACCGTTCCGGCCGCACCGGCGCCGCGGACCGTGCGCAGCTTCGACGGGATGGAGGTGGACACCGAGAGCATGGAGGTACGGGTGCACGGCCGGCTCGTCCCGCTGACCCCGACCGAGCTGCGGCTGCTGCTGGAGTTCACCGCCGCGCCCGGCATCGTGCTGGAGCGCTCCGTCCTGCTGGAGCGGGTCTGGGACTACGACTGGGGCGCCGACACCCGGGTGGTGGACGTCCACGTGCAGCGGCTGCGCGCCAAGATCGGCGCCGGCCGGATCGAGACCGTCCGCGGGTTCGGCTACAAGCTGCGGCGCTCGGCATGACCCTGCGCCGCCAGATCGCCACCGCCGTCGCCGCCATCTCCGTCCTGGTCGCCGTGGCCGTCGGCCTGCTGGTCCACCAGGCGATGATCCGCCAGCACGTCGACCAGGCCCGGGCCTCCGCGCTGACCGCGCTGGACTCGGCGCTGGGCGCCTACGCGCGCGACGGCAAGGTCGCCGGCCTGGACGACCCGGCGCTGCCGCCCCGGCTGCGCGCCCTCGTGGCGGACGGCCGGCGGGGATCGCTGCTGGCCGGCGGTCCGCAGGGCGAGGCGATGTGGGCGGCCGGCCCGGTCCAGGGCGGAGTGGTCTCCGTCCGGGTCGACTTCGAGCCGGACCGGGCGGCGATCGCCGACCTGGACCGGATCATCCTGATCACCGTCGTCGCGTCGGTCTTCACGACGGTGCTGGTCGGGGTGCTGGTCGCGGACCGGATCAGCCGCCGGCTGCGCACCGCGGCGACGGCCGCCCGGGGGATCGCCGCCGGGCGCACGGACACCCGGATCGGAGAGCTGGTCGACGGGCGGGACGAGGTGGCCGACCTCGCGGCGGCCGTCGACCTGATGTCGCGGGCGCTGCACCGCCGACTGGAGGACGAGCAGCAGTTCACCGCGGACGTCGCCCACGAGCTGCGGACCCCGCTGACCGGGCTGGTCACCGCGGCCGAGCTGCTGCCGCCGGGCCGGCCCACCCAGCTCGTCCAGAACCGGGTGCAGGTGCTGCGTTCGCTGGTCGAGGACCTGCTGGAGGTGTCCCGGCTGGACGCGAACGTCGAGACGCCGTACCTGTCGGCCGTGCCGCTGGACCGGGCGGTGCGCCGTACCGTCACGCTCACCGGCCTGGACGTGGAGATCGAGGTGGCGCCGGGCGCCGCCGACACGTCGGTCCGCACCGATCTGCGCCGGCTGGACCGCATCCTGGGCAATCTGCTCGTCAACGCCGACCGGCACGGCGGCGGTCCGGTCCGGCTGGGCGTGGACGGACTGCGGATCACCGTCCGCGACCACGGGCCCGGTTTCCCGGACGACCTGCTGCGGCACGGGCCCAAGCGCTTCCGGACGAGCGTGCGCGAGCGCGGGCGCGGCCACGGCCTGGGCCTGACGATAGCCACCGGCCACGCGCGGGTGATCGGCGCGGCCCTGACGTTCGCCAACCACCCGGACGGCGGCGCGGTGGCCACCCTGGTGCTGCCGCCCACGGTGACACCCGACCGGGCCGACGACCGGGCCGAAGGACCGGCAGGCGACTCGACCGGCGGCCCGGTGCACGGCCCGGGCCAGGACGCCGGGGAGAAGCGGGGCGAGCGGCCGGCCCCCTGACGAGGGCGGCCCGGGCTCCCGCGTCAGCGGTCGGCGACGAGCAGGGTCTGGAGGATCCGGCCGCAGTCGCCGGCCGCGTCGTCGAGGCGGCCGGAGGCCAGCCCGGAGCCGTCCGGGCTGGCGGCCGTGGCGGCGGTCAGATGGAGCCAGGAGCCGACCGGGTCGCGGTGGAGGGCCAGCGTGACATCGGTGTTGATGACGAGCCGGCCCACGTGGTCGAGTTCGAAGGCGACCGCCCAGTTGCTGTCGGCGAGGGTGAGGGCGCGGGTCAGCGGGGTGTCCGGCTCGCCGTCGACGAGGGGGATCCGCTGCCGGGCCCACACCGTGCCGGGGCCGGGGGTGTCGAAGCCGCCGCCGGGCGGGAAGCGCCACTCCATCGCCGAGACGTACCCGCCGAGGTGCGCGCCGGCCATGACGGGCGGCGGCTGCGGGCCCGGAAGCGGCGGTGGGGCCGCCTCCGGGCGGAGCGGCGGGGTCTCCCGAGGGCTCGCCGCGATGCGCCACGCCCGGGCCAGCAGGACGGGCCGACCGCCGGAGGTGAGCTCACCCTCCAGGAGTTCGGCGCGGCCGCCGGAGCGGATGGCGCGGACCTCGACCTGGAGATCGCCGACGGGCACCGGGCGGGGGATCTCCAGCGTGATGCGGGCGATCCGGAAGCCCTCCCGCGCCCCGTGCCGTTCCAGGGCGCGGCCGAGCAGGGCGGACGGGGGGCCCGCGTGCTGCGCCTTCGGACTCCACGGCCCCGCCGTGGCGGCTGTGCTCTCGTAGCGCCCCTGACCCGCCGCCCGGTAGAAGGACCCGGGCAACTCCGCCGAATCCGGCGTCATCCGCCGACTCCCCTCATCGAGATCCACGAGAAGGTATACCGGTCGTCCGGGCCCGGCCGGGAGTGGCCCGGCCGCCATTCTCCCGCGCGGTTTCGGACGGAGGGCGGGTCAGGACCAGGCGGTGCCCCAGCTGTTCCGGGCCGGAGCCGGTCATGCCCGGTACGCGGCGGGCGGACCGGCCCAGATCTCGGCCGACTCCCCGCCGGGGAGCGGCACGACGGGACGGCCGTCCACCCCGGAGCCCGGGCGGATGGCGGCGCCCGCCCGGGCGGCCGCCGCCTCGACCGACGGCGCCAGCAGGGCGAACGGGACCGGCGACGCGTCCTCGTGGGCGGCCTCGTCCGAGCCGACCAGCAGCAGGTTGCCCACGATCGCGAATCCGGTGCCGCCCGCCCGGCCCGGGGCGGGCGGCACGGCACCGGTCGCGGCCGCCGTCCCCGGAGCCGCCGACAGCGTCTCCGGGGCCGTCGCCGACGCCGTCTCCAGCGCCGTCTCGTAGAACCGGACGGCCCCGCCGAGCGAAGCGGCCGGCACGGCCCGCCGGACCAGGAGGCGCACGCCCCCGTCCCCGGGCCCGACTTGGCGAGGTGCGGGCCGTTCCCCGGGCCGGGGCCGGTGCTCGACCAGCTCGGCGAGCGAGCCGTCCGGGTAGCGCACCCGGGCCCGCGCGCCGGGCACGATCGCCTCGCGGGGCTCCAGCACGGTCGTGCCGGTGCGGCCCAGCAGATCGAGCTGGCCGGCCAGCGAGGGCACGATCAGCGAGTACGCCGTCCGCCGCTGGACGGGGGTGAACGGCCGCTCGCTCGCGATCAGCAGAACGGTGCCCACGGCGGCCAGTTCGAGGCCGCCGAAGTCGGGGATCGGCATCCGCAGATCCGCGCGCACCCCGAGCAGCCGCTCGTAGAACGCGATCCGGTCGTCGAGGTCGGCCAGGTCGATCAGCGACCGGGCGAGCAGGCGTGGCCGGTCCAGGACGGACGAGTCGGGGGTGGTCCGGAACCAGCGCTCCGAGAGCCCGGGCGGGCCGGAGAGACCGGACGGTGATGCGGTGCTTCCTGTCATGGTGCTGTGCTCCCTCTTCCGACTGGGCTGTGATTCCCGTTCACCCGGCGGCTACCACCGCTGCGCCCGCAGCCCCCACGCGGCGAACTCGTCGGTGACGAGCCGGCGCAGGGACTCGGTGCCGCCGAAGTGGTCGGGCATCCCGGTGACGGTCACGGTCACCCGCTCGCCCGACCGCACCATGCACAGTGAGGCGCGCAGGGCGGCCTTCTCCGGCACCAGGCCCGGTACGTTCATCGTGCGCAGGGCGACGCTGTCCGCCTGTTCGCCGGCGAAGCGCGCCGCGGCCTCCGGTACGACGCCGAAGTTGGACGCGACGACGTCGGTCTGCTGCGCCCCGGGCGCCTTGAGACGGTCGGCGTACCGGCGGGGCAGCAGGTGCCACAGCGGCTCCGGCACGAGTGTGCCGCTGTGCTCGCCGGACTCCCGCAGGGTGGCCTTGGTGCTCCGGCGGGTCTGCCGCAGGTCCTCGTGCTGGGGTGCGCCCGCCGGGACCTCCAGCGGGACGACGACGAGGGCGTTGGCGCGGGCGTCGCCGTCCGGCCGACGCAGGTTCATCGGGATGCCGACCCTGACCGACGCGCGGTCGGCCAGCGGCACCCTGGCGCGGACCAGGTTGGCGGCGATCTCCACGAACAGGCTGTTCGCGGTGCCGCCGTACGCCGTCGCCCGTTCCTCCCACGACGCGGCGTCGAGGGTGAAGAGCGCGGTGGTGAAGAACCTGGGCTCCGAAGTCGCCTCGCTCCGGGGGGACTTCGCCGGGCCGGCCAGTGCCGACCTGATCCGGTCGAACTCCTGACGATTCGTCAGGACGCGTTCCGCCAGGGCGACCGAACCGGCGACGGCGAGTGCGCCCTGCTCCAGCAGCTCGCCGAGGTCCTCGCCGATCGGGCCGCCCGCCGGGGTGCCCCGGCGGGCGGCCGGGGAATCCCGCCGGTCGAGCGCGGTGAACACCCCGAGCCCGTCGGAGCGGAAGTGCGGCACGGTCAGTGACAGCAGCGTGCCGTTCCCGTACCGGGCGGCCGCGAGGCGCCACAGCGCGGTCGAGTCGGCCGGGAGCGGGGCGCGGACCTGCTCGTCGAGCCAGTCCGTCACCGTGTCGTCGGTCAGCCGCCCCGGGTACTCCCGCAGGGGTTCCCCGTTGTGCGCGCCGACCCACTTCCGCCGGGCCCCGGGCACCAGGGCCGGTACCGGCCGGCGGCTGAGCCTGCCGCGGTCCAGCCGCTCCCACTCCTCGCGCAGCGCGGCCGGGGACAGCTCGACCGGGAACCGCCAGAGGACCTGGACGATCCGGGAGGACCCGAGCTCCCGTTCGGCGCTGTAGAGCATCTCGTCGGTGGAGTTGAGGCGTGCGGTGGCCTCCCGGTGCGTCATGCGATCACCTCGCGGATCCGGGCCGCCGTGTGCCGTCCGACGGCCGGGGCCAGTTTGAAGCCGCCGCCGTTCCACCCGGTGGCGGTGACCAGCCCGTACGGCTCCGGCCAGACGGTCACGGCGCCCTTCCCGCCGGGCCCGAGGACGTCGTAGGCGGTGACCCCGCCGGTGGCGTCCGCGTCGGCCAGCGGCGGCCGGCGGTGCCGGACGACCTCGCGGATGCGCCGCTGTTCGGCGATCGGCACCCCCGCGGTCACGGTCGGCGGGACGTCGCACGCCGACGACGACACACCGGCCAGCACGCCGGTGCCGGAGTTCCAGCGGCGCAGCCAGGCACCCGTCGTCGAGTCGACGACGGTCGGCAGCCCGTACGGCCCGCCGGGGCCTGCGCCGTGGACTGCGCCGGGGCCTGTGCCCGGACCCGCGCCGGGGCGGCCGCGCGGGGTGAAGACGCAGTAGCTCACCGCCCGTGTGCGCAAAGGCAGTTCCACGCCCGCCGTCTGTGCGAGCCCGGTGCTGTGGACCCCGGCGGCGAGCAGGACCGCGCGCGCCGACACGAGCCCGGCCGTGGTGCGGACGCCGGTCACCCGCCCGCGCGAGGTCACCACCTCGGTGGCCCGTGCCGAGCCGAGGAAGGTGACGCCGTCGGCGTCCCCGAGCATCGCCTCGGCGACCTCCCGCGCCGGCAGCCAGCCGGCGCGCGGCTCGTACACCCCGACGAAGTCCTCGGGCACGGTCAGACCGGGGAACGCGGCGGTGATCTCCGGTGCGGAGAGGACCAGCGCGGTGTGCCCGGCGGCCAGGACCTGGTCCGCGCCCGCCAGCGCGCGTTCGGTGCCGTCGGCGTCGAACAGCACCAGGCTGCCGTCCTCGCGCACCGCGGGCCAGCGGCCGCTCGGGCCCCGCCGCAGGTAGCAGGAGAGTCCCTCGGCGGCCCAGGGGTGGCCGTCGGTGCCGGCGGCGGGGTCGAACGCGCGGATCAGCCCGCCGGAGGCGCCGGTCGCCCCGCCCGCGACCCCGTGTTCGTCGATCACGACCACGGACAGCCGGTGCGCGGCGAGGCGTTCGGCGGTTGCCAGGCCGATGATGCCGCCGCCGACGATGACGACGTCGGCGGCGGCATCAACGGTGGTACGGGTGCCCGTGGTCACCGAACGGCCTCGACGGGGAGGCGTTCCGGGCCGGTGGGCTCACCCGGCTTGCCCAGGATGGACTCGGCGATGTCGGTCGACCGGGCGGACAGCACCGCCAGGGCTCCCGCGTCGCCCATGCCGTGGCTCGCCTCGCACAGGCCGTTGAGGTACAGCCGGAGCGGACGCGGCTGGTACGTCTGCCCGGTGACGGGCACCGAGTAGTCGCGTGCCACGTCCAGCAGCCCGTGCTCGTTGACGGCGAGCCGGTCGGCCACCTCTTCCAGCAGGGGGTGGCGCCGTTCGTCGTCCGGGCCCTCGCCGAAGTCGCGGAAGCCCGTCGCCAGGACGACGAGGTCGGCGTCGTAGGCGCTCTCCGTCCCGTAGTTGACGTCCCGCACCGTGAGCCGGTTCGCCGTGCCCTGGGCGTGCGGGGTGACCTGGACCACCTCGGAGTACGGCATGAGCCGGAACCGGTCCGAGCCGGTGATCTCGTACTCGTGCTGCACGCCCGCGAGCCGGTCGATCACGTCCTGGTCGCAGGCCGCGTAGTTGATCGACCTGAGCTCCCGCCGGATGCGGTTCTTGGCCTCGTTCGGAAGCGGGTAGAAGTAGTCGATGAAGTCGGGCAGGAAGACCCGCCGGCTGTACGGGCTGGTGTCCTTCAGCCGGAACCCGATGCCCCGCTGGAGCGACACCACCTGGTGGACCTCGGGCCGGTCGAGGAGGTCGAGCACGATCTCGATCGCGCTCTGGCTCGCACCGACCACCACCACCCGCAGCCCCTTGCCGGTCTGGCGCCGCAGGGAGCTGAGGTACCTGGTGGAGTGGAACACGGTGGGCCCCAGGCTCCGTTGGAACGGGGCCGGGATCCGGGGCGAGCGGCCCGTACCCACGGCGACGGTCTCGCCGAAGTACTGCCGTCCGCCGGCCGTCTCCACCCGGAACACCTCCCGGCCGCCGAGGTCCACCAGGGAGAGCCGGGTCGCCGACTGCCCGTAGTCGACCGACCCGCGGAACGAGTCGGCGACCCACCGGAGGTAGCCGGCGTACTCCCGCCGCAGCGGGAACTTGCTGTTGAGATGCAGGTAGTCGGTCAGCCGGCCCTGGCCGGCGAGGTAGTTGACGAAGGTGTACGGACTGCCCGTGTTGCGCGGCATCACCAGGTCACGGAAGGGGTTGTTCTGGATGTCGGCCCCGGGCAGCAGTTGCTCGCTCTGCCACTGGAAGCCGTCGGCCCGCTCGATGAACCGGGTCGTGCCGCTGTAGCCGAACTCCTCCAGGGTCACCGCCAGCGCGAGGTTGGCGGGCCCGAAGCCGATCCCGAGGACTGAGTGGATCTGCTGGCCTGCCATGGGTCACGCGCCGGCCGGGGCCGTTTCGAGCACCCGGTTCTGGTCGTCCACGTGGACGACGCGGGGCTCGTGCTTCTCCACCTCGTCATCGCTGAGCTGCCCGTACGCGATGATGATGACCTTGTCGCCGGTCGCCACGAGCCGCGCGGCGGCGCCGTTCACGATCACCTCGTTGGCGCCGGGGGCGCCGAGGATGGTGTAGGTCTCGAACCGCGCGCCGTTGTTGATGTTGACGACGTGCACCAGCTCGTGGATGCCGATGTCGGCGGTGTCCAGCAGCTCCGGCGAGATCGTGATCGACCCGATGTAGTTCAGGTTGCTGTCGGTGACGGTGGCACGGTGGATCTTCGAACGCATGAAGGTACGCAGCATGTCGGTATCCCTGTCTGGATTCATTCGGTGGACGGTTCTCACCGGCTCCGGCGGGTGGCTCTCACCGGGCCGGGTGGATCAGCCCGAGAGGCCCCGGAAGTGCCCGGCGGGCGGGGTGCGGACGTCCCGCAGCAGCGGGGCGTCGCCGGGGGCGGCCTCGGCGCCGAACGCCAGGGCCACCTGCCGTGCGAGGTCCGGGGTGACGGGCCACGCGAGCGTGCGCAGGGTCCACAGGAAGAGCAGCGCGCCGGACACGTCGCCCGCGTCGTCGGTCCGGAGGTGCCCGCCGCGCAGGGCCAGCACCTCCAGGTGCAGCGCGAGCGCCTCGGCCGCCTTGCGGATGGAGAACGTCTCCAGGGCGTAGGCGGCCTCGAAGCGCCGCACGGACGCCTCGATGGCGGTCGTCCACCACAGGGAGGGCGGGGCGTCGACGGACCGGCCGGCCAGCTGCTCGCCGAACCTCGCCGTGATCGTGGCGAGCGGTGCGTCGAAGCGGGACTCCAGGGTGGCGGCGGCCACCTGCTCGGTGAACTCGGACTGCTGGAGCTCCGGGCTGGTGAGCGCGAGGACGAACCGCGCCCGGTCCCGGCCGGCCTTCTCCAGGAAGTCCCGCGCCCAGACCACGTCCCCCTTGCTGGTGGAGAACTTCCGGCCCTCCAGGAGGAAGTACTGGTTGGTGAGCGTGCGGGTCACCGGCAGTTCGACCGGCAGCCCGTGCCTGACCGCGAGGAGCTTGAGGGCCGGATAGACGAACGCGTTGTAGAACCCGTTGTCGATCCCGATGAACTGCACGAACTCGTCGCAGCCGGCCTGCCGTCCGGCCCGGACCCGCTGCGGCCAGTACAGGTGGCCGACGTAGATCTCCGGCCAGGCGTTGATGGCCTGCGGCTGCGCGCCCGGGCCGTCCCAGTCCACCGGGATGCCCCAGGTGCTCGGGTAGGTGACCGGGATGTAGGGCAGCCGGCCGGCGAGCGTCCGGGTGACGACGTTCTGCAGATCGGGCCTCAGCGGCACGTCGGAGGTCCGGTACCAGTTGCTGATCAGCGACCGGTAGCGCTCCAGGTCGAGGACCCAGATGGAGACCGGCTTCCTCGGCAGCGCCGTGGCCGTGTCGCCCGGCAGCAGCGAGCCGGGCAGGTTGTACAGGCCGCACGCCTCGCAGACGCCCGCCCTGGCGTGCGCCAGGCAGACCGGGCAACGGCCCGTCACGAACGCCTCGGCCAGGTACTGCCCGGTTTCGGCGTCGTACGGCAGCTCGACCTCGCGCCGGTCGAACGCGCCGTGCCGCCACAGGTGGGTGAAGAAGTCCCGGACGAAGCGGTTGTAGTCCTCGTCGGGCCGTTCGAAGAGGTCGACGTCGACCCCGGCGAGGTCCAGCGACACCCGGACGCTGTCGAGCGCCTCCTGGATCAGCGCCTCGGGGGTCACCCCGAGCCGCTGCGCGGTCGTGACCACGTAGGTCTGGTTGTCGTCGGTGCTGCACGCGTACACCACGTCGTTGCCCAGGATCTTCTGCGACCGCGCGCACACGTCGCTGCCCAGCACGGGGCCCGCCAGGTGGCCCAGGTGCAGGTCGCCGTTGGGGGTCGGCGGCGAGAACGAGACGTTGACCTGGCGCGGGGCGCGTACGGCCGCGCTGTCCGGCTCAGGCATGCGCCGACTCCTCGGCCGGGGCCGGCTGGAGCCAGTAGATGCTGACGAAGGTCAGCGGGTCGCGGTCGCTGGTGTTGGTGACGATGTGCTGGTTGTCGTGCGGGATGTAGATGACATCGCCCTCGGCGACCACCCGCTCCTCGTCACCGACCCGCACGACACCCTCGCCGCCGGTGAAGATGAACGTCTCGTCGGTGGCGTGGGCGTGCTGCTGGCTCGATTCCTGCGGCCGGATGGACACCAGGGAGCTGTTCCACGGCGGAACGACGACACCCTGCCAGGGGTAGATGCGCCGCAGGTCGCAGTTGTTCTCCCGGGTCTGGCCGTCCTTGACCGCACTGCGTACGTACATTCTGATTCCTTTCATGGTGGGACCGGCGGGGCGGGCTCCGCCGACGACAGGCCTCTGCTGCGTCGGCGGGCAGGCCGCAGGAAATCGCCGCAGGGTGCCAGGAATGGCGCCCGGGTGAATGCCGCCAAAATTCCAGGGAATTGCCTGGGTGGTGGCCGGATCGACCGCGCCGGATTGTTCGGCGGGATCGAGGAGAAGCTGGACATGGCTGTCACCCGTGTCCGGAGTATGGTCCTCCGGCCCGGGTGGGCTGCCGATCGGTGCGCTTGGCGGCTGGTCAGCCAGCGTCAACGGGCCTGACAGTTGGCCAATTTATATACCCCCTGGTGTCACAGCTCAGGAGCTGGTAAATGACATCTGGTGGCGCCGGATCGCTGTTGCCGTACCGGATGCACCGGTCCGCCGATGTTCTGCCCCGGGAGTGCCCGGGGACATAGACGATCCTCCATGAAAGATTGGTATGGGTCAACCCTGGATTTGCGCGGGCGGGCATTACGGGGTCTACCAGCGAAGATATCGGTGATCTTCCAAAATGTGTTTCGGAGGGGGGCATTCCGAATTCTGTGTACGCTCGAAAAGCGGCGACCGCGCCGGCTCCGGCCCTGGGCGGGCCGGGTCCGGCGCGGTCGGTCCGCGCGCGCGGCGGGGCGTGCCGCTACGCCTGGCCGGCCGGCGGCATGTCGTACGTCACCCACATGGTGCGCTTCGCCACCCGGTCGTACTTGGAGCGCGCCCGGTGGTTGTCGTCGGCCGTGATCCAGCGGACCACGCTCCAGCCGCGCTCGGCCGCGATCCGGCCCAGCCGGTCGAACAGCGCGTCCGCGGCGCCGCCGCCCCGGGCCGCGGGCGCGACGAACAGGTCGTCCAGGTAGCCGCCCACCGTCCCGGAGAGCGGCCGGGCGAAGGGCCGGTAGTGGGCCAGGCCGACCGGCGTGCCGTCCGCGTCGCGGGCCAGCAGGCCGTTCAGCTCGTGCGCCGGGTCGTGGAGCCACGACCAGACCGTCTTGAGCCGCTCCTCGGGCATGTCGACCCGGTAGAACTCGGCGTAGCCCAGGTAGAGCTCGCGCCAGGAGGCGAAGTCGGCCTCGGCGGGTGGGGTGACGGTCCAGGAGGCGGGGGTGGTCATCGGGTGGCTCCTTCGGTGGTCGGTGCGCGTCGGGGCGTGCTCTCGGACGCTACGGGGCGTCAGGCCGGGCGCGCGCTCACCGTCCCGTAGCCCGGGGCGAATTGACTGCTCCACCGTGTCCGGTTGACAGCGCTGACGGGTCATCAGGAGGGAGTCGTGCGGTCGTCGCGTGGTCCTCGTGCGGTCGCGGGCCGGCCATCGTGCGGTCACGGGGCGGTCGGGGCGCCGGAGTCGGAGTCGGCCCGGCGGCCGCGCGTGGCCCCGGCCGCCGTCCACGCCAGCGTCAGGACGGCGAGCGCGGCCACGGCGAGCAGCAGCACGCTCGGCGACACCGAGTGCTGGAGCGCGGACAGCACGAACGGGACGGCGAAGCCCAGGTAGGAGAGCGCCTGGTAGACGGCGGTGAGCCGGGCCAGGTCCTCGGTACGGGCCAGGCGCTGCACCTCCAGCAGCCCGCACACCTGGCAGCAGCCGTAGCCCGCGCCGAGCACCAGGGTCGCCACGACGACGAGCGCCGGCTGGGTCGTCTGCGCGGCCGCCGAGGAGATCAGCAGACCGGCCACGACGATCGCCATCGCCATGACGAGCAGGCGGGGCCTGCGGGCGTCGTCCATCCTGCGGGCCAGCGGCTGGACCAGGATGCCGGCCAGCCCGGTCAGCATGGTGACCACGGCGCCGAACACCAGCGCGTTGCCGCCCATGCGCTCCCTGACCAGCGCGGGCAGATAGGCCAGCGCGATCGAGGCGGAGCCGAACACCCAGGGCGCCAGGGGCGCCACCACGGTACGGAACCGGCGTTCGCGCACCGCCGGCACCCGCAGCCGGCGCAACAGGCTGCCCCCCTGCTGCCCGGTCACCGTCTCCGGGGCGCCCAGGACCAGCGGGACGGCGACGGCCGTCAGGACGAGGTGCGGCAGATACGCCACCACGGTGGGGGACGGCGCCCACTGGGCCAGCAGCCCGGCGACCAGGGGGCCCGCGGCGAAGCCCGTGGTCATCGCCACGGTCGCCCGCCGGGGGCCGGGGTTGGCCTCGCGGGGGGAGCCGCCCAGCGAGAGTTCCTTGATCCAGGCGGTACCGGAACTGAAGGCCGCGCCGCTGGCGATGCCGGAGATCACCCGCCCGGCGAACAGCCAGCCGAGCCCCGTTCCGCCGGCGATCAGTGCCACGGTGGCGAGCAGGGAGGTGATCAGCGCCGGAAGCATCAGCCTGCGGCGGCCGTACCGGTCCGAGACCGGGCCGCCGAGCAGCAGGCCGGGGATCAGCCCGATGGCGTACATGCCGAAGGTGGCCTGGACCGTGGCGGCCGAGAGGCCCAGTTTGGCCTGATAGAGCAGGAGTAACGGCGCGAACTGATTGGCCCCCCAGCCCACCGCCGCCACGGCCACCCCGGCCCGCAGCCACGCCCGGTCGTCGCCGACGGCCGGGCGGTCGAGCGGACGCGCCGAGGTGTCGGCGGACGTCATCACGTGCTTGGTCATGTCCTCCATGCTGGCGACCGGTTCCGCCGAGCACGAGCGTCCGGAACGCCATCATGCGTACAGTTAAGGACATGGCTTCTGTTGCGCTGGCCGTCATCGACGGAATGCCGCTGTTCGAGCTCGCGGCTCCCTGCACGATCTTCGGCATCGACCGCCCCGACCTCGTCGACCCCTGGTACGAGTTCACCGTCTGTGCCCCGCCCGGCGTGCGGGTCGGGGGCTGGCTCCAGGCCGTCACGCCGCACGGGCTCGACGAGCTCGTCGCGGCGGACACGGTCATCGTCCCGGCCTGCTCCGACGTCACCGAGCCGCCGCCCGCCGACCTGGTCGAGGCCGTGCGCGCCGCGCACGAGGCCGGGGCCAGGGTCGCCTCCATCTGCACCGGGGCGTTCGTCCTGGCCGCCGCCGGCCTGCTCGACGGCCGCCGGGCCACCACCCACTGGATGCACACCGGGCTGCTGGCCGAGCGCTACCCCCGCGTCCAGGTCGACCCCGGGGTCCTCTACGTCGACGAGGGGAGCGTCCTGACCTCGGCCGGGAAGGCCGCCGGGATAGACCTGTGCCTGCACCTGGTCCGCACCGACCACGGCAGCGCCGTCGCCAACGCGCTGGCCCGCCGGCTCGTCGTGCCGCCGCACCGGTCGGGCGGCCAGGCCCAGTTCATCGCCGCGCCGGTGCCGGCCGACGACGGCCCCGCCCTCGCGGACCTGCTGGCCTGGGCGCTGGAGCATCTGGACCAGCCGCTGACCGTCACCGACCTCGCCCGCCGCGTCCACATGAGCACGCGCAACCTCGGCCGGCACTTCACCGCCGCCACCGGGACGACGCCGCTGCAGTGGCTGCTGACCCAGCGGATGCACCGCGCCCAGGAGCTGCTGGAGAGCACCGACGAGAGCGTCGACCAGGTGGCCGCCCGGGTCGGGATGGGCAGCGCGGCCACCCTGCGCCGCCACTTCAACCGCGTGGTCGGTGTCCCGCCGGACACCTACCGCCGCACCTTCCGCCCGGCCTCGGCTCCGGCTCCGGTCAGGCCGGCCGGACGGCGGTGACCGGACGGCGGTGATCGCACGCCGGTGATCGCACGCCGGTGATCGGGGGGCGTTTCGCCCGATTCCGCCCGGTTCCGGACGTGGTGGCCGCTGACGGGGTCGCAGGACGAGTGCCGGTGCGGAGCCGGTACGGCCGCCGTTTTTGCGGTGGGGTGCCGGGCGGACGGGAGCAAATCGTTCCGTTTGGGTACGAAGTGCCGCCTGGGCGACCATGGCACCTGCTCCACAGAGCGCGAGCAGGACCACGAAAGGCGCACCACCCTGATGCAAGCCAGCCCGGCCGCCCTCCGGCGGACACCCGATTCGAGTGCGCCGGTCACGACCGGGGCGGGCGGGGGCGCGGTGCCCACCCCGTCCCCGCGCCGGGGCGGGCGCTTCGGCCTGGTGGCCGCCACCGCGCTGGTCATGGGGAACATCATCGGGGGCGGCATCTTCATGCTCCCCGCCGCCGTCGCGCCCTACGGGACGGTCAGCCTGGTCGCCCTGGGGGTGGTGACGGCGGGGGCCGTCGCGCTGGCGCTGGTCTTCGGGCGGCTCGCCCGGCGCGATCCGCGGACCGGTGGCCCGTACGTCTACGCCCGCGCCGCCTTCGGGGACTTCGCCGGGTTCCTCGCGGCGTGGTCGTACTGGATCACCACCGTGGTCAGCAACGCGGCGCTCGCCGTGGCCGCCGTCGGCTACCTCGACGTGCTGCTGCCCATCCAGCACTCCACCGGGCTGACGCTCGCCGCCGCGCTGGCCGTCCAGTGGCTGCCCGCGCTCGCCAACCTGGCGGGCACCCGCTACGTGGGTGTCGTCCAGGTGGTCTCCACCGTGCTGAAGCTCGTCCCGCTGGCGCTGGTCGCGATCGGTGGGCTGGGCTTCTTCGAGCCGGCCAACCTCGGCCCCTTCGACGCCTCCGGCAAGGGCGTGGTCGGCGGGGTGACGGCCGCTGCGGCGATCCTGCTCTTCAGCTACCTGGGCGTGGAGTCCGCCGCGATGAGCGCCGGCGAGGTCCGCGACCCGGAGCGCAACGTCGGCCGGGCCAGCGTGCTCGGGACACTGGGCGCGGCGGTGGTCTACCTGCTCGGGACGCTCGCGGTCTTCGGCACGGTCGCGCACGACCGGCTCGTCCACTCCACCGCGCCCTTCTCCGACGCCGTCGACGTCATGTTCGGCGGCTCGTGGGGCGGCACGGTCATCGCGGTCGCCGCGCTGGTGTCGATGGTCGGCGCGCTCAACGGCTGGACCCTGCTGTCGGCCCAGGCACCGTACGCGGCCGCGCGGGACGGGCTCTTCCCGGCCGCCTTCGCCACGAAGCGCCGCGGCGTCCCGGTCTTCGGCGTCCTGATCAGCGTCACCCTGGCCTCGCTGCTGACCGTCCTCAACTTCACCGCCGGATCCCGGGGTGCGTTCAACACCCTGGTGCTGATCACCACCTTCACCGCCGCCGTGCCGTACCTGCTGTCCGCCGCCGCGCAGTTGTACTGGCTGGTGGCCGGCGAGCGGGACCGGGTGACCCCTGGCCGGCTGGCCAGGGACGCGGCCCTCGGTCTCGGCGCCTTCGCCTTCTCCCTGTGGCTGGTCGCCGGCGCCGGCTACACGGCGGTCTACCAGGGCGTGCTCTTCCTCTTCGCCGGGATCCTGGTCTACGCCTGGATGGCGGCCCGCAAGGCCTGACGACGGCGCGGCCCGTGGGGGCCTCCGCGGGGGTGGGGGCTCAGGGCGCGTCCGGGGCGCCGCAGGAGTGGGCCTCGGCCGGGGCGGGTTCGGGGCCGGTGTCCGGGTCGCGGGTGAGGAGGTAGCGGGCGCCGGGGCCGGTGGCGGCGGCGCGGTCGGCGGCGTTGTAGAGGGTGCAGCGGGAGAGCGAGAGGCAGCCGCAGCCGATGCAGCCGGTGAGCTTGGCCTTGAGGCGCTGGAGTTCGGCGATCTGGTCGTCGATGCGGCTCTGCCAGGACCGGGCGACGCCGTCCCACTCGGCGGGGGTGGGCGCGCGGAGTTCGGGGAGCCGGTCGAGGGCGACCTTGGCCTCGTCGAGGGAGAGGCCGACGCGCTGGGCGGCCCGGACGAAGGCGACCCGGCGCAGCGTGGCGCGGGTGTAGCGGCGCTGGCCGCCGGTGGTGCGGGTGGCGTGGATCAGGCCGAGCTTCTCGTAGTAGCGCAGGGCGGAGGCGGCGAGGCCGCTGCGCTCGGCGAGCCGGCCGATGGTGAGCAGGTCGTGCCGGCTCGGTCCGGTGGCGGTCATGGCGCCCACTGTAACCGCTTGACTTCAAGCTGGCTTTAAGTTGCAGCATCGTGCGCATGAGCGCTGAAACGGCTGAAGCCGCCTTCGAAGACCTCCCGGGCCTGATGGCCCTGATGACCGGCGACGAGAAGCACGGCCCCGCCGCCACCTCCACCCTGGACGCCCTCTGGGTGCTCTACGACCGCGTGCTGCGGGTCACCCCCGCCACCGCCGAGGTGCAGGACCGTGACCGCTTCCTGCTCTCCAAGGGTCATGGCCCGATGGCCTACTACGCCGTGCTGGCCGCCAAGGGCTTCATCGAGCCGCGTCTGCTGTCCGGCTTCGGCGCCTACGACTCGCCGCTCGGCCACCACCCGGACCGCACGCTGATCCCGGGCGTCGAGATCGGCTCCGGCTCGCTCGGGCACGGGCTGCCGCTGGCCGTCGGCACCGCCCTCGGTCTGCGTGCCCAGGGGCTCACCGACCCGGCCGTCTGGGTGCTGGTCGGGGACGCCGAGTTCGACGAGGGCTCCAACCACGAGGCGGTGGCCTTCGCCGGCGCGTACGGGCTGGACCGGCTGCACACCGTGGTGATCGACAACTCCTCGGCCACGCACGGCTGGCAGGGCGGCATCGCGGCCCGGTTCGCCGCCGAGGGCTGGTCGGCCGAGACCGTGGACGGCCGCGACCACGAGGCGCTGTACGCGGCGTTCACCGCCGGGCACCCGGGACGGCCGCGGGTCGTGGTGGCCCGCGTCGAGCCCAAGGAGGACGGCTCCACGCGGGGGTAGCGGCCCCGCCCACCCCTGAACGCCCAGCCCGGCCCGACCCGCCCAGTGAGAGGGAACCTCCCGTGGACACCATGCGCGAACGCTTCTTCGACGTCACCACCCGCCTGCTCGACGACGACCCCCGGCTGGCCGTCGTGCTCGCCGACATCAGCGCCGCCGGCTTCGCCACGGCCGCCGGGCGCCACCCCGACCGGGTGATCAACGTGGGCATCCGCGAGCAGCTGCTGATCGGCGCCGCCGGCGGCCTGGCGCTCGCCGGGATGCGGCCGATCGCCCACACCTTCGCCGGCTTCCTGGTCGAACGCCCCTTTGAGCAGGTCAAGTTGGACCTCGTGCACCAGGGCGTCGGCGCGGTGCTGGTGAGCGCCGCCGGCTCGTACGACTGGCCGGCCGGTGGCCGCACCCACATGTCGCCCGGCGACGTCGCCCTGCTGGACACCCTGCCGGACTGGACCGTCCATGTGCCCGGACACCCCGACGAGGCCGAGCGGTTGCTGCGCCACGCCGTCGCCGACGGCGACCGCAATGTGTACGTCCGGCTCTCCGCGCACCAGAACGCGGCGGCGGTCCCGGTCGGGGCGGGCCGCTTCAGCACCGTCCGCCGGGGCTCGGCGGGCGTGGTGGTCGCGGTCGGGCCGATGCTGGACGCCGCGCTGGCGGCCACCGAGGGCCTGGACGTCACGGTGCTGTACGCGGCGACGGTGCGGCCGTTCGACGCGGCCGGGCTGCGCGCGGCCGCCGCCGGGCGGGCGGACGTGGTGCTGGTCGAGCCCTACCTGGCCGGGACCTCCGCCAACGAGGCGCACGCCGCGCTGAACGACCGGCCGCACCGGGTGCTGGGCCTCGGGGTGCCGCGCGAGGAGCACCGGCACTACGGCTCGATCCCCGAGCACCTGGCCGCCTACGGCCTGGACGCCGCCTCCCTGCGGGAGCGGATCGGCACCTTCCTCTGGTGAGCCGGTTTCCCCGGTGAGCCGGTTCCTTCGGTCGGCCGGACGGCTCAGGTCCGGACGACCGCGACCGACCCGGCGGCCAGCCGTGCCACCGTGCCGTCGAGCCCGCACCCGCCGAACGACGCCACCGTCTCCCGCCCGGCGGCGCCCAGCGGCACCTCGGCGGCCCCGGGGCCCAGGTTGACCGCCACCCGGTACGGCCCCCGGTGCACCACCAGCCAGCGGGCGGCCTCGTCGTACTCCACCCGGACGGCGGCGAGGTCCGGGTCGGACAGCTCCGGCCGGGCGCGCCGCAGCCGGATCAGCGTGCGGTACCAGGCGAGCAGCCCGGCGTGCGGGGCGCGCCGGGGTTCGGTCCAGTCGAGGACGGAGCGCAGTACGGTGGCCGGCTCCTGCGGGTCCGGCACCTCCCCGGCCTGCCAGCCGTGCTCGGTGAACTCCCGCCGCCGGCCCTGCCGGACGGCCTCCGCGAGGTCCGGGTCGGTGTGGTCGGTGAAGTACTGCCAGGGGGTGGTCGCGCCCCACTCCTCGCCCATGAACAGCATCGGGGTGAACGGCGAGGTGAGCACCAGCGCGGCCCCGGCGGCGAGCGGTCCGGGGCCGAGGCCGGCCGAGATCCGGTCGCCGAGCGCCCGGTTGCCGACCTGGTCGTGGGTCTGCAGGTAGCCGAGCAGCCGGTGTCCGCCGGCCGACGGGAACGGGCGGCCGTGGCCGCGGCCGCGGAACGAGGACCGGCCGCCGTCGTGGAAGAAGCCGCGGGTGAGCGTTTTGGCGACGGCGGCCAGCGGCGCGCGCGCGAAGTCGCCGTAGTAGCCCTGGGATTCACCGGTGAGCGCGGTGTGCAGGGCGTGGTGGAAGTCGTCGCTCCACTGGGCGGTGAGGCCCTGGCCGCCGGCCTCGCGCGGGGCCGTGGTGCGGGGGGAGTTGAGGTCGGACTCGGCGACGAGGAACAGCGGGCGGTTGGTGGCGACGGCCAACCGGTCGACCGCGCCGGAGAGTTGTTCCAGGAAGTGGACGGCGCGGTCGTCGGCGAGGGCGTGCACCGCGTCCAGCCGCAGGCCGTCGATCCGGTAGTCGCGCAGCCAGGCCAGCGCGCTGCCGATCAGATAGTCGCGCACCTCGTCCGAGCCGGGGGCGTCCAGGTTGACCGCCGAGCCCCACGGGGTGTGGTGCCGGTCGGTGAAGTACGGGCCGAAGCGGGGAAGGTGGTTGCCGGACGGGCCGAGGTGGTTGTGCACCACGTCCAGGACGACGCCGAGGCCCTTGCGGTGGGCGGCGTCCACGAAGCGCTTCAGCCCCTCCGGGCCGCCGTAGGGCTCGTGCACGGCCCAGAGCGAGACCCCGTCGTAGCCCCAGCCGTGCCGGCCGGGGAACGGGCAGACCGGCATCAGTTCGACGAAGTCGACGCCCAACTCGACCAGGTGGTCCAGGCGTTCGGCGGCGGCCTGGAAGGTGCCGGCGGCGGTGAAGGTACCGATGTGCAGCTCGTACAGGACGGCGCCGGGCAGCGGACGGCCGCGCCAGCCGGTCCGCGACCAGCTGAACGCGGCGTGGTCCACCGGGCGGCTGGGCCCGTCCGGCCCGTACGGCTGCCGGGGCGAGCGCGGGTCGGGCAGCGGCGGGCCGCCGTCCAGGCGGAACGCGTAGTCCCCGGTGGGTGCCCCGCCGTGCCACCAGCCGGGCCGGGCGCCGTCCCGGGCCAGCGCGTGCCGCTCGCCGCCGACCTCCACCTCGACCCGTTCGGCGGCCGCCGGGGCCCACACCTCGTACGTCCTCACCCGCGGCCCCTCCGGGTCAGCAGCGCCACCGGGCAGGCGGCCAGCAGCTCGGCCACCGGCACCGCGCCCCCTGGGTAAGCCCGCCCGGTCAGCTCGTCCGTCCACACCGCGTCCGCCCCCGGTCCGCCGCTCCCGGTCCGGCCCGGCGGCAGCTCCAGCGCCGTGTCCCGCCAGCCGCCCGCCCGTTCGAGGCCGTACGGCAGCCGGGTGACCGCCGTGACCACGTCGTCCCCGCGCGCGAAGGCGAGCAGATGGCCGGCGGCGCGGCCGGTGGCGGTCAGCGGCCGGTAGGCGCCGAGCGGCCGCTCGCGCCGCAGGTGGAGCGCGGCCGCGGTGAGGTGCAGTTTCTCCCGCGCGAGGTCCCCGGTCCTGGCCGTGGCGGAGTCGGTGAGCCGGACGGCGAGCGCGCCGAGGTCCACCACGCCCCGGTTGTCCGGGTCCACCAGCGTGTACAGCGGCTCCTCGCCGCCCTGGTAGAGGTCCGGCACCCCGGGCACGGTCAGGTGCAGCAGCGCGGCGGAGAGGGTGTTGGCCCGGGCGTACGGCGCGAGCGTGTGCCCGTACCCCTCGATCCGGGGGAGCAGCCCGGGGTTGCCGTAGACGGCGCGGGCGCGGTCGGCGAGGGCCCGCTCGAAGCGGGCGTCGGGGGCCGTCCAGGAGGTGCGCAGCTTGGCCTCGCGGGCGGCCTTGAGCAGGGCGGTGACCAGCCGGTCCCGGTCGATCGGCCAGGCGGCGACCAGGGTCTGCCAGAGCGTCCAGTCGCTGTCCGGGTCACCGCCGGGGCCCGCGGCCGCGGACCAGGCGGCGGCCTCGGCGGCCCAGCGGTCCGGCTGCTCGGCGAGGACGGCGAGCCGGGCCCGGGCGTCGGCGCTGCGTTTGGTGTCGTGGGTGGAGAGCGCCGTCATGGTGTGCGGCCAGTGCGCCTCGATGTACCGGCACCAGTCGTGGAAGGCGCCGGGCGGGAGCCCGGGCCGGGCCGGTTCGCCGCCGACCTCGTTGAGGCTCAGCAGGGCGTTCCACCGGTAGAAGGCGGTGTCCTCGACGCCCTTGGCGGCGACGGCGGCGGCGGTCTGCCCGAAGCGGGCGCAGAACTCCTCCTTGGCCGGCCCGCCGCCGAGCCGCCCCAGCGCCAGGTCCGCGACCAGGGCGTCCGTGGCGTCCCCGGCCCCGTCCGCCGCCCCGGCCCCGTCCAGCGCGGCCCGCAACTGCCTGGCGGAGGCCTCCGGCACCGGCTCGCCGGGCCGCGCGTACGGGCGGTACGCGGGGTAGCCGGTGAGCACCCGCCGGAGCGCGGCCCGCAGCCGCCAGGGCGCGTGGTCGGCGTACGCGGGCTCGTCGGCGCCGATCCGGAGGGCGATCCGGACCAGCCGCTCAAGCTCGGCCGCCAGCTCGCCGTTCGGGCCGGTCATGTCGGACCGGCCGCGCCGGGCGGCGGCGACGGCCGGGTGCGGGTCGGCGCACGGCTCGCCGCCGCCGGGCACACCGCTGACGAAGGCCTCGTACGCCCCCGCCAGCCGGCAGGCGCCCGCGTGGTCGGTGAGCACGCCGTCGATCCGGCGCAGCGCGTCGTACCCGGTGGTGCCGGCGCACGGCCAGTCCGCGGGGAGCCGTTCGTCGCCGGTGAGGATCTTCTCGACCACGGTGTACGCCCCGCCGGTGGCCTCGGCGAAGCGGTTCAGATAGCCGCGCGGGTCGGCGAGGCCGTCCGGGTGGTCGATCCGGAAGCCGTCCAGGACGCCGTCGGCGTGCAGCCGCAGCAGCAGGCCGTGCGTCGCCTCGAACACCTCGGGCACCTCGACCCGGACGGCGATCAGCTCGTTGACGGTGAAGAACCGCCGGTAGTTCAGCTCGGTGCGGGCGAGGCGCCACCAGGCGAGCCGGTACCACTGCCGGGCGAGCAGCTGGTCGAGCGGGAGGCCGGCGGTGCCGGGCCGGAGCGGGAAGGCGTGGTCGTGGTAGCGCAGCACCTCGCCGTCGACGGTGAACTCGTCGAGGACGGTGCCGAGCCGGCCGCCGAGCAGCGGCAGCAGGACCCGGCCGCGGCCGGGGTCGTCGGCCGGCCCCGGCTGGGCCGCCCAGTCGATGTCGAACCAGCGGGCGTACGGCGAGTCGGGGCCGTCCCGCAGGACGTGCCAGAGCGGCTGGTTGAGCCGTTCGGGGACGGGGACGGCCATGTGGTTGGGCACCACGTCGGCGATCAGCCGCAGGCCGTGCCGGTGGGCCTCGGCGGCCAGCGCGCGCAGGGCGGCCTCGCCGCCGAGCTGCTCGCTGATCCGGCCGTGGTCGACGGTGTCGTAGCCGTGGGTGGAGCCGGGGGCGGCCGTCAGCAGGGGGGAGAGGTGCAGGTGCGAGACGCCGAGGGCGGCGAGGTAGGGCACGGCGGCGGTGGCGTCCCGGAGGGTGAAGCCGGGCTGGAGCTGGAGCCGGTAGCTGGCGGTGGGGGCGGCGGGCCCCGGGGCGGCCGCGGTGGACGGTACGGCGGCCGGGCGTGGCTGCGCGGGCTCGGCGGCGTAGGTCATGTGTCCATGACTACCCGGGCGAGCCCGCCGTCAAGACCCGTTGCTGATCCGAACAGGTGAACCACCTGCTCAGGCGGGCCGTTGCAGCACCATCAGCGAGCGGTCGGTGAGCCAGAGCACGTCCCCGGCCTTGACCCGGGCACCGGCGCCGGGGGCGGGCAGCCGGGGCTGGGCGGTGTCGACCACGACCTGCCACTCCTGCCCGTGGTCGGCCGGGACGGTGAACTCCAGCGGCTCGAAATGGGCGTTGAACATCAGCAGGAAGGAGTCGTCCACGATCCGCCCGCCGCGCCGGTCCGGCTCGGAGATGGCGTAGCCGTTGAGGAAGACGGTGAGCGACTTGGCGTAGTTGGCGCCCCAGTTGCGCTTGGTCATCTCCTCCCCGCTGGGGGTGAACCAGGCGATGTCGGTGAGGTCGTCGTGCGTTCCGGAGACCGGGCGGCCGTGGAAGAAGCGGCGGCGGCGGAAGACGGGGTGGTCGCGGCGGAGCCAGATCATGCCCTGGGTGAACTCCAGCAGCCGGGCCTCCGGGCCGTCGCCCTGTGGCCAGTGCATCCAGGACAGCTCGTTGTCCTGGCAGTAGGCGTTGTTGTTGCCCTGCTGGGTGCGGCCGAGTTCGTCGCCGTGCGAGAGCATCGGCACGCCCTGGGAGAGCATCAGGGTGGCGATCAGGTTCCGCTGCTGGCGGGCGCGCAGCTCCTCGACGGCGGGGTCGGTGCAGGGGCCCTCGGCGCCGCAGTTCCAGGAGCGGTTGAAGGATTCGCCGTCCCGGTTGTCCTCGCCGTTGGCCTCGTTGTGCTTCTCGTTGTAGGAGACCAGGTCGCGCAGGGTGAAGCCGTCGTGGCAGGTGACGAAGTTGATGGAGGCGATCGGGCGGCGGCCGTCGTCCTGGTAGAGGTCGGAGGAGCCGGTGAGCCGGGAGCCGAACTCGGCGAGCGTGGCGTTCTCGCCGCGCCACAGGTCGCGGACGGTGTCCCGGTACATGCCGTTCCACTCCGTCCACAGCGGGGGGAAGTTGCCGACCTGGTAGCCGCCCTCGCCGAGGTCCCAGGGCTCGGCGATCAGCTTGGCCTGGGAGACCACCGGGTCCTGCTGGACCAGGTCGAAGAAGGAGGAGAGCCGGTCCACCTCGTGGAACTGCCGGGCCAGGGTGGCGGCGAGGTCGAAGCGGAAGCCGTCCACGTGCATCTCGGTGACCCAGTAGCGCAGCGAGTCCATGATCAGCTGGAGCACGTGCGGGCTGCGCATCAGCAGGCTGTTGCCGGTGCCGGTGGTGTCCTCGTAGAACCGCTGGTCCCGGGCGAGCCGGTAGTAGGAGACGTTGTCCAGGCCGCGCAGCGAGAGGGTGGGGCCGAGGTGGTTGCCCTCGGCGGTGTGGTTGTAGACGACGTCCAGGATCACCTCGATGCCGGCCGCGTGCAGGGCCTTCACCATCGACTTGAACTCCTGCACCTGCTGGCCGCGGTCCCCGGTGGAGGAGTAGGAGGAGTGCGGGGCGAAGAAGCCGATGGTGTTGTACCCCCAGTAGTTGGCCAGGCCCAGGTCGCGCAGCCGGTGGTCGCGGACGAACTGGTGCACCGGCATCAGCTCGATCGCGGTGACGCCGAGCTTGGCCAGGTGCTCGATCACGGCCGGGTGGGCCAGGCCCGCGTACGTCCCCCGGATCTCCTCGGGGATGCCCGGGTGGAGCTTGGTCAGCCCCTTCACATGGGCCTCGTAGACCACCGTGCGGTGGTAGTCGGTGCGCGGCGGGCGGTCGGTGCCCCAGTCGAAGTACGGGTTGATCACCACGGAGTGCATGGTGTGCGGGGCGGAGTCCAGGTCGTTGCGGCGCTCCGGCGCGCCGAAGTGGTAGCCGTAGACGGCCTCGTCCCAGCCGATGTGCCCGCTCATGGCCTTGGCGTACGGGTCCAGCAGCAGCTTGGCGCTGTTGTGCCGCTGGCCGAGGCCCGGGTTGTGCGGGCCGTGGACGCGGAATCCGTAGCGCTGGCCGGGCTGGACGCCCGGGAGGTAGGCGTGCCGGACGAAGGCGTCGGTCTCCCGCAGCTCCACGGCCGTCTCCGAGCCGTTCGCGTCGAGCAGGCAGAGCTCGATCCGGTCGGCGCTCTCCGAGAACACCGCGAAGTTGGTGCCGGCCCCGTCGAAGGTGGCACCGAGGGGGTAGGGCGCCCCTGGCCAGACCTGCATGAGTCCTCAACTCCCCTGTAGTCAACGGAAACTGACGTGCAGTCCGATCGTGCTCCGGGCTCGGTTGCTCTCTTCCCGGCCGGGCGGCCGGGCATGTGCGGCGGTCGCGTGCCGCGCTGGACGGCACAGTCCGCATACTCCCCGACGCTTCGCCCGGCGGCGGGACCATTTGCCCTGTGTTCGCCCGAACGGGTGTCCGGCGGGTGATCGGCGGGTGCCCCCGGGGCCGCCGGGGCGCGGCTGGGCGTGGCGGGGCGGGCCCGTCGGTCAACCGGCTGCGGGCCGCTCGCGGCGGGCAGTACTCTTGATCGTCCGGCCGCTTCGTGTCCGTGGCGATCCATCAGAAGAAACGATCAGCAGAGCCTTCCGGCAGAACCGGCGGAAGCGGGGCTCCAGCAGGAACCAGGTGAGGTGGCGCATGGTGTTCCCCGCCGGCGGCCGTGGCGGTGGGCCCGGTGGCCCCGACCGTGGCAGCACCCGCAGCGAGGCGCCGACCGTCGTCATGCGCCCCGCCCTGACCGGCCGCGCCGTCGTCCCGGCCCAGGGCGGCCCGGTCGAGATCCCCGCCCTGGCCTGGTCCGGCGCCGAGTGGGAGGACGCCTACCAGCGGGTCCGGCTCGCCGGGCGCGCGTACGTCTGGCTCAACCTGGTCGAACAGCGGCTGCGCTCGCTCGTCGACGAGGTGCTCCACCCCATCTACGCCCCCGCCCACGGCGAGGACTGGGTGACGGCCGCGGCCGGACCGGCCGGCGAGGAGTGGGCCCACCGGGCCGGCGCGGTCCGCGAGGTCAGCCGCCGCAAGGGCTATCTGCTCGACCCGGCCGACGACGACCCGCTGGTCTTCCTCACCCTGCCCCAGCTGCGCGAACTGATGGTCCAGCACTGGCCCTGCTTCGAGCCGTACCTCGCCGACCGGCGGGAGATCGAGCTGGCCCTGGACGAACTGGAGGTCGCCCGGCACGTGGTCTCCCGCAACCGCGTCCTCACCCAGACCGTCCTCGCCCAGACCGAACGCGCCGCCGCCCGGCTGCTCGCGGTGCTCGACGGCGGCGCCGGCGGCGTCCCGGCCGACGTGGTCGAGTCCCTGGTGGCCGGCCGCTACGCGGACGTGGTCGCGGTGCACGCCGACCGGGTCCGGCTCCAGCGCGACCTGCCGGTGGAGGACCTGCTGGACGGCGCCCGGCGGCTGGACGCGCTCGGCATCGGCCTCGGCATGCTCTGCCAGAACTACACCGGCAAGCGCCTGGTGCGCCTGGCCACCGACGGCTGCCGGGTCCGGCTGCTCTTCCTCAACCCGGCCAGCAGCGCGGTCCGCCGCCGCGAGCGCGAGCTGGGCCTCGGCCGCGGCGAGCTGGCCCGCTCGATCGAGATGAACATCATGCACGTCCGCCGGGTCCGGGCCCGGCTGCGCGACCAGGGCGGCTTCGAGATCCGGGTCTTCGACGAGACCCCGCGGTTCACCGCCTACCTGGTCGAGGGTCCGCGCCCGGCCGGCCAGAGCGGCGGCGGCCGCCGCCAGACCCGCGACCTCGGCGTCGTCCAGCCCTACCTGCGGCGGGCCCGGGGCATGGAGTCGCCCGCCCTGGTGCTGCGCGGCGGCGCCGGCCAGCAGCCGGGCGGCACCGAGGCCGGGCTGCTGGAGGTCTACCGCGAGGAGTTCGAGGGCGTCTGGGCGGACTCCCGGCCGGTGTCCTGACACCCGTTCGCCGGGGCGGCCGGACGGCTGGGGTGCTACGGCCATGAGGCGGGCTGGGAGACTACGGCCATGAACAGCCCCGCCGACGCCCCCGCCTGGACCCTGCGCACCGCCGAGGCCGCCGACGTCGAACCCGTCGCCGAACTCCGCGCCGTGGTGATGCGCCCCGACCTCGAACGGCTCGGCCGCTACGACGAGGACCGGGTCCGCCGGCGCCTGCGGGACTCCTTCTCCACCCGCTACACCTCGATCGTCCTGGTGGACGGCGAGTTCGCGGGCTGCGTCACCGTCCGCCCCGCCGAGCAGGGCGGCCGGCTGCTGGAGCACTTCTACCTCGCCCCGCACCACCAGGGCCGCGGCCTCGGCTCCGCCGTCCTGCGCACCGTCCTGGCCGCCGCCGACGCCGCGGGCGAGCCCGTCCGGCTCGACGTGCTCCGGGGCAGCGCCGCCCGCCGCCTCTACGAACGCCACGGCTTCGCCCTGGAGTCCGAGGACCCGGTCGACGTCCGCCTGGTCCGCCCGGCCGGGTCGCGCGAGGCGGCCGCCGCGTAGCAGGGGGCCGCTGGGCCGGGCCCGCCCGCCCCAGCGGCGGCATTGTCGGTGGGGCGGGCGATGATAGGGGCTGCTTCGACCAACCGGACGGAAGGACACACCCCTATGAGCTGGTGGCAGCAGCCACTGGTCGGCTTCGACCTGGAGACCACGGGTACGGACCCGGCCGCGTCCCGCATCGTCACGGCCGCCCTCGTGGACACCGTCGGAGCCCGCCGGCTGAGCGCCACCGGCTGGCTGCTCGACCCCGGTGTCCCGATCCCCGCCGAGGCCGAGGCGATCCACGGCATCGGCGACGACCTGGCCCGGAGCAAGGGCCGCCCGGCCAAGGAAGCGGTGGACGAGATAGCCGCGGCGCTGTGCGAACGGCTCGCCGCCGGCCGCCCGGTGGTCGCCTTCAACGCGCCCTTCGACCTCTCGCTGCTCGACGCCGAACTGCGTCGCCACGGCCTGGCGCCGCTCGCCGAGCGGCTCGGCGGCCCGGTCGCGCCGGTGCTGGACGCGCTGGTCATCGACCGGGCCGTGGACAAGTACCGCAAGGGCTCCCGCACCCTCCAGCGGGTCTGCGAGGTGTACGGCGTGGAGCTGACCGACGCGCACGAGGCCGGCAGCGACGCGCTGGCCGCCGTCCGGGTCGCCGTCGCCCTCGCCGAGCGCTACCCCGGCCAGGTCGGCGACGTCCCGCTGGCCGAGCTGCACGACCTCCAGATCGGCTGGCACCACGACTGGGCGGAGGGCCTCCAGGCCTGGCTGCGCCGCGCCAAGGACCCGCAGGCCGTCATCGACCCCCGCTGGCCGCTGCGCTGAGCCCCTCGGCTCAGCTGTACGCGATCTTCTCCACCTCGTACAGCTGGGCGGCGCCGATCCGGTCCTCGCCCAGGGAGAGCAGCCAGGGCAGCAACTCGGCCGTGGCGTCCAGCTCGTCGTAGAAGCCGAGCCGGAGCCCGGAGAGCTGCCCGTAGGACAGCCAGCCGGCCATGGCGTCGGAGAGGTGGCGCTCCGCCGCCTCGGTGCGGGTCGCGGCCCAGATGCCGAGCCACGGTGCCAGGGAGCCGGTACTGACGGCGATCGTCTCCAGCACGCCGGTGACGGGGGCGACGCCGGGGTGCCGGTGCAGGGTCGCCCGCCACCAGGCCGACCAGACCGCGTCCAGCGCCTCCCGCTCGGGGCCCGGCCAGTCGCGCCAGCCGGCTTCGAGCAGCCGGGAGGCGATCAGGCCGTGGTCGACGTGCAGCCGGCCGGTGGCCAGCGCCCGGACGATTCGGGGCGTCATTTTTCGGTACAGGCCCGGACCGTCGTCCCAGTGGCCGATCGATTTGGCGGAGACGGACGGGATCAGCTCCTCGGGCACCAGCCGGGCGGGCCCGGCGAGCGCCGCGAGCCCGGCGTCGGGGTAGCAGTAGGCGCAGCCGCCCACGTCGAACGGCTGGTCGGAGAACGGTGCGAAGGCGGCGTCCAGCGCGTCGAGCGCGGTGCGGAGCCGCTGGTCGGGGTCGGTCACGATCACCTGCGGGGGGACCTCGTCCGGCGTGCCGGAGAAGAGATCGACGCTATCACGCACGCTCAGCCGGGTCGTGCCCGAGGGCCCGGGCCTTGGAGAGGGTGAACTCGGCGGCGTCCAGGGCGCCTTCGCGGTGCGGGGCGGACAGCCGCTCCAGCTCGTCGACCAGCCGCGGGTCGCCATCGCGGTCGGGGGCGGCGTCGGCGGGGCCGGGCGTGGGGAAGGTGACCCGGGCGGTGCCCGGGTGCAGCGGGTCCAGGTGTCGGAGATAGGGGAGTTCAGCTCGCCGGGAAGTCGAAGCGGTAGCCCTGGGCGATCAGCCAGGGGATCAACTGCCGCAGCGCGGCCACGGTTTGGCTGCGGTCGCCGCCGCCGTCGTGCAGCAGGATCACGCCGCCGGGCTTCAGCTGGCTCCGCACGGTGGAGACGATCGAGGCGACGCCAGGGCGGGACCAGTCGCGCGGGTCCACGGACCAGCCGAGCGGCCGCATGCCCAGGTCGGCGGAGATGCGCTCGTTGTCGGCGTTGAACCCGCCGCCGGGGGCGCGGAACCAGCCGACCCCGGTGCCCGGCCCGCCGGCCCGGACGATCATGTCCTTGGCGGCGGAGATCTCGTACACGGCCTTGTCGTGCGGGAGCGCGGCGAACGGCTGCGGGTGGTGCACGGTGTGGTCGCAGAGCCGGTGGCCGGCCGCCAGGACGCGCCTGACCATCGCGGGGTCGGCCGCGGCCTGCCGGCCGATCTGGCAGAACGTCGCCTTGACGCCGTACTGCGCGAGCAGGTCCAGGACCTGGCCGGTGGCGGGGCCCGGGCCGTCGTCGAAGGTGAGCGCCACGGTCCGTCCGCCGGAGGCGGTGGAGCGGACGACCGCGGCGGATCCACCGCTCGCGGGCGGAGCGGGCTGCGCGGGCGGGGTCTGGGCCCCGGTGGCCGGCGGGGCGGCCGGCGTTGTCGGGGGCTGCGAGGGCGTCCGGACCGGCGGCTTCGACGCGGTCGGCGGTGTGGCGGCGCCCGTCGCGGGCCTGGGCGCGGACGGCTTCGGGGTGCCGGTCGGCCGGCCGGGCGGGGTGGGGGCGGAGTCCGGGGAGACCGGCACGCCGTCCGAGCCCGGCGCCGGGACGACGGACGGACCGCCGGGCGGCCCACCGGACGGTGCGCCGGGCACCGACGGCGCGCCGGTGCCCGGCTGCGGCTGGAGCGCCCCGTTGGCCGTGCCGCAGGCCGCCAGGGCCAGCGAGGCGGCCACCGCGAGGCAGCCCGTGATCAGCGGGCGACGGCGCCGGACCGACGGACACGACGGACGCGGCGGCCTCGGCGGGACGGAGGGGCTCGACGACGGTCGTGGCGGGGTGGCGTGCTCAGGCATGGCGGCGGCTCCTGAGATGGTGAGGCGGCGCGATCCCTCGGTCAGGGCAGGGCGACTCTCCGGTGGGACGCCGGTGCCAGGCCTCCCGGTTGCGTCCCCGTCCGTCCCCGTCCGGTCAGAACGGGTACCAGCGCACGTCCGTCGCCCCCTCGCGCAGCGAGTCCACCCGGCGGCGGAACTCGGCGAGCGCGGCCGGATTGCCCGGCGCCTGCTGCGCCACCCAGGAGGCGCTGGCCGTCTCGCGGGCCCCGCGCAGCACCGCGAAGCCGGGCCACTCGCGGACGTCCCAGCCGTACCCCTCGGTGAACGCCCGGTAGTCCTCACCCGGTACGCCGTACCGGTCGTGGCTGAGCGCGAGCACCACCAGGTCGTGCTCGCGCAGGTCGCGCGAGACGTTCTCCAGGTCGAGCAGGACCGGGCCGTCCGGGCCGACGTGGACGTTGCGCGGCAGTGCGTCGCCGTGGATCAGCCCCGGCGTCAGATGCGGGGTCAGGTCCGGCAGGGCGGCGGTGAAGGCGTCCCGGCGGTGGCGCAGGAAGGCGACGTCGACGGGGTCGACGTGCCCCTCGGCCGAGGCCAGCCAGCGTTCGACCGGGGCCAGCAGGTCGCGCCGGGCCAGCGGGAAGGGCGGCAGCGGCAGCCGGTGCAGGGCGCGCAGCAGCGGGGCGAGGTCGGCGGGGCGGGCGGGCCGCTCGGCGGGCGCGAGCCGGTGCCAGAAGGTGACGGGGTGCCCGTGGGCGAGCTGCGGCTCGGGCTCGACGGCGTCGTACGGGCGGACCACCGGGATGCCCTGCCCGGCCAGCCAGTCGGCGACGGCCAGCTCGTGGTGGGCCCGGTCGTAGAGCTCGGGGCCGCGGCCGACCTTGGCGACCACGGCCGGGTCGCCGAGGTCGAAGACGGCGTTCTCGCCGAGCGCCAGCAGCCGGGCGTTGCCCGGGCCGGGCAGGCCGGCGGACTCGCAGGCGTGGGCGAGCAGCAGCCGGGCGCGGCCCTCGTCGAAGGGGATCATGGACGCGGCTCCGTTCCTCGGGGTGGCCGAGCGGCTCGGCCGGGGGTGGGGGACGGTGATCATCATGACGCACGAGGGCCGGGCCCCGCGTGACGCGGGGCCCGGCCGTGGAGCGGAGGAGCCGGTGGTGGTGTCAGACCTCGATCCGGCGGTGCCGCGCCCCCTCCGCCGGGGCGCCGGCGGGGGCGGGGACGGTGCCCTGCGAAACCTGGCCGGCATCGACCGGCGGGAAGCTCTCGCCGTGCGAGAGCTCGGGCAGCCAGCGCAGCCAGGACGGCAGGTACCAGTTGCGCTCGCCGAGCAGGGTCATCACCGAGGGCAGCAGCACCGCGCGGATCACGGTCGCGTCGATCAGCACCGCGACCGCCAGGCCGACGCCCATCTGCTTCATCGCCTGCATGGAGAGGGTGCCGAAGACCCCGAACACCGCCACCATGATCACCGCGGCGCTGGTGACCACCCCGGCCGTGGAACGGATGCCGTGCGCGATGGCCGTCCGGGTCGGCAGGCCGCGGTCGCGGCCCTCCTTGATCCGGGAGACCACGAAGACGTGGTAGTCCATCGAGAGGCCGAAGAGGATCACGAAGAGGAAGAGCGGCACCCAGGACTCGACCGCGCCGACCCCGGCGGTGCCCAGCAGCGAGGCGCCCACCCCGTGCTGGAAGACCAGCGTCAGCACCCCGTACGCGGCGCCGACCGAGAGCAGGTTGAGCACCACGGCGGTGGCGGCGACGGCCAGCGAGCGGAACGAGGTCAGCATCAGCAGGAAGGCGAAGAGCACCACGAAGCCGAAGACCAGCGGCATCGAGCCGGTCATCTTCGCGTTGAAGTCGTAGGAGCCGGCGGTGCGGCCGGTGACCGGGGCCTCGGTGCCGGGCACCTTGAGCACGGTGGCGGGCACGATCTCGCCGCGCAACGTCTTCAGCGCGTCGTTGCTGGCGGTGTCGTTGCCGCTGCCCTGCAGCGGGATGTCGACGGTGGCGATGTTCTTCTCGGGGTGCACGGCGACCTCGATCGGGCCGTGCATCCGGCCGCTGGCCAGGGCCCTGGTCCTGAGGTCGGCGATCGCGGCGGTCATCGCCGGGGAGGTGATGTCGGTGGCCTTGATCACCACGGTGGCGGGGGCGGGGCTGCCGGGGAAGGCGGCCTCGATCTTCTCCGAGGTGGTGACCAGTTCGTTGCCCTTGGGCAGCTGCTGCTGGAAGGTGAGGTTGGCGGTGTGCATGGTCAGCATCGGCGCGGCGAGGCCGACCAGGAGCGCCCCGGCGAGCACGGTGGCGGCCAGCGGGTGGCGCAGCACGGGGGTGAGGACGGCGTTCCAGACCCGGCCGCCGGTCGCGGCGGCGTCCGGGCGGCGCAGCCGGGCCAGCAGCGGGACGCGGCCCTTCTCGACCTTGTCGCCGAGCATCGACAGCAGCGCGGGCAGGACGGTCAGCGAGCCCAGCACGGCGGTGATCACGACCACGATGGTGGCGTAGGACATGGCCTGGAACTCGGCGATGCCGGTGAGGAACATGCCGGCCATGGCGACCACGACGGTGACACCGGAGACCAGGACGGCCCGGCCGCTGGTGGCGGCGGCGATCTTCAGCGCGGTCTCCAGGTCGCGCCCGGCGGCCCGCTCCTCGCGCTCGCGGCGCAGGTAGAAGAGGCAGTAGTCGACGCCGACCGCGAGGCCGACCAGCAGCATCACCGAGCTGGCGTTGTCGCTGGTGTGCAGGAAGCCGCTGCTCAGCGCGACCAGCCCGCCGGCCGCGACGAAGGCGGTGATGGCCAGCACCACCGGCAGCACGGCGGCGACCAGCGCGCCGAAGGCGATCAGCAGGATGCCGAGCGCGAGCGGCACGGCGGTCCACTCGGCGCGGGCGAAGTCGTCGGAGAACTGGTCCTGGATCCACTTGTTGGAGCTGGCGTCGCCCAGCTCGACCACGGTCAGGTCCGGGTGCTGCTTCTGCACCTGGGCGACGGCGTCCATGATGGCCGGGACGTTCTCGACGGCCTCCTTGCGCTCGCCCTTGACGGTGAACTGGACGAGCGCCGAGTGCCCGTCCGCGGAGACCGCCTTGGTGTCGTACGGGGATTGGACACCTTCGGCCTTGCCGGTGCCGTTGACGGCGCTCACCACCTGGTCGACGGCGGTTCGGAAGGTCGGGGCGTCGGCGGTCAGCGCGGTGCTCTGGACGAGGACGGTCTCACTGGCGGGGGGCTTGAGGCCTGCCTCGTCGAGGATCTTGGCGGCGCGGGCGACCTGGCCCGGCATCGACTCGGAGTCGGCGACCTTCTCGCTGCCGTGCAGGCCGCCGAGGAAGGTGGCGAGGACGACGAAGAGCAGCCAGCCGAAGACGGCTGTCTTTCTGTTCCGGGCGCTCCAGGCGCCCATCGAGGCAGCCATGCCGAGCTTGGTCTTCACGGGATTTCCCCCAGGGAGAGCGGCGGTCATCGCCGGGTGAGCGGCGGTGGCCACCCCGGCGGGATCAGGTCGCGGGCGGTGCGCCCGGCGTCGCAATCGACAGTAGGGAAAAGGCCGTTGACCAGGTATCCGGCTGGCGGGGGAGTTCTTCCTGGGGGTTTCCTCGGGGGAGGGGTGGGGTTATCCCTACCCCCCTACCCTGATGTCTCCTCCCTCGGGGTGGGGGAGGGAAGTCCACCCTGAGGGGGAGCGGTCTCCACCCCGAGTACGAGGTACGGGGGCCGTCCGGCGGGTGAAGATGGTCGGGGCTCGCCGTTCGGCGACCCTGAGGGGGTCGGCCACGGGGGCTGCTTGCCGGGCGGCAAGCAAGTTCTCGTAGGATGATGTCCTCTGAACACTTACCTGCCGACCGGCAAGGGGGCTCCGCGTTCCCCGCCGGTCCTGCCGTCGCCCGACGTCCCGTCCCTCAGGGCTGCGGTGAGTCATGCCCAGGAGGCATCACGAGCATGTTCCACCGAATAGGACAATTCGTCGTCCGCTACGCCTGGTGGGTGATCGCGGCGTGGATGGTCGCGGCCATCGCGATCATCGGGACGGCGCCCAAGCTGACCGCCAACACGGACGAGTCGGCGTTCCTGCCCAAGCACTACGAGTCCATCCAGGCCATGCAGGTCCAGGAGAAGGCCTTCCCGTCCGCCGTCTCGCCGTCCGCGCTGCTGCTCTTCGAGCGTACCGACGGCGGCAAGCTGGACGAAGCGGACAAGGCCACCATGGCCAAGGTCGTGCAGGGCCTGACCGACAAGAACATCCCGCTGGTCCAGAAGGTCCTCCCGGTCAGTGACGAGTCCGTCTCCAAGGACGGCAAGTACGCCATGTCGATGGTCGCCATCGACAAGTCGAAGATGCAGACCGACGAGTACAGCGACGCCGCCAAGAAGCTGCGCGAGGAGGGGACTTCGCTCGCTTCCGGCAGCGCCCTGAAGTTCCAGGTCGGCGGCCCGGCCGCGAGCGCCCTGGACCAGAAGGACTCCGGCAAGACGGCGGAGATGCTGATCGGCGTCGGCACCATCGTGATCATCCTGCTCACGCTGGGGATCATCTTCCGCAGCCCGATCATCGCGCTGCTGCCGGTCATCTCGGTGGCCATCTACTCGATGGTCGCCAACGGGCTGATCGCCGACGCCAGCAAGCTGTTCGGCCTCAAGGCCGACAACTCGATGTCCGCGATCCTGATCGTGGTGCTGTACGGCGTCGGTACCGACTATTTCCTGTTCCTGATGTTCCGCTACCGCGAACGGCTGCGGGCCGGGGACACCCGCAAGGAGGCCGTGGCCAACGCCGTCGGCCGGGTCGGCGAGGCGATCGCCTCCGCGGCCGGCGCCGTCGTGGTCGCCTTCGCGGTGCTCGTCCTCTCCAGCCTCGGCATGTTCAAGGCGCTCGGCCCCTCGCTGGCCATCGCCGTGGCGGTCACCGCGGTCGCCTCGGTCACCCTGGTGCCGGCGATCCTCTGCCTGATCCCGGAGCGGGTGCTGTTCTGGCCGTCCAAGGCCTGGCAGCGCGAGCCCTCCAGCGCCCGCTTCGCCGCGATCGGCCGCGGCGTCAGCCGCCGCCCGGCCATGGCCGCCCTGGTCTCCGGTCTGGTGATGGTCGGCCTGGCGCTCGCCGCCCTCGGCTACAAGGGCACCTTCGACCTGGCCGGCAGCTCCATGCCGAAGACCAAGGAGTCGATGGTCGTCCAGGACACGATGATCAAGGCGTACTCGGCCGGCGCCGCCGACCCCGCCCACGTCTACGTCTCCAGCCAGAACGGCACCAAGCTCGACGCCGCCGGCCTCCAGGGCTACGTGGCGGAGCTCGGCAAGGTCGACGGCGTCAGCGGCGCCGTCCTGGCCGACCCGGCGCGCAACATCAGCGCGGACGGCCTCACCGCCGACATCACCGTGGTGCTGAAGGACGAGTCGGCCAGCAACGCGGCCATCGACACCATCGGCGCGGTCCGTGATGTCGCTCACGACAAGGCCCCGGCCGGCACCAAGGCGTACGTCGCCGGCACCAGCTCCGTGTACAAGGACATCAACACGGCGATGGTGCACGACTACACGCTGGTCTTCCCGGTCGCCGCCCTGCTGATCATGATCATCCTCGGCCTGCTGCTGCGCAGCGTGGTCGCCCCCTGGTACCTGATGGCCTCGGTCGGCCTCGGCTTCGGCGCCACCCTCGGCGCCACCAAGCTGGTCTTCCAGGACATGAAGGGCGAGGCGGGACTGATGTTCATGCTGCCGATCTTCATCTACCTGTTCGTGGTGGCGATCGGCACCGACTACAACATCCTGATGATCGCCCGCCTGCGGGAGGAGGCCCGGGAGGGCCGCAGCCCGCGCGAGGCGGCCGGTCAGGCGATCCGCCACGGTGGTCCGACGGTGGCCGCGGCCGGGTTCATCCTGGCGGCGACCTTCGCCACCATGCTGCTCGCGGGCAACACCATGCTCAGCGAGATGGGCTTCTCGATCGCCATCGGCATCATCGTCTCGGCCTTCGTGATGTCGATGTTCTTCACCCCGGCGCTCACCGCGCTGCTCGGCCACCGCGCCTGGTGGCCCGGCCACGGCGACACCGTCGGCCACGGTTCCGGCCCGGCGCCGCTCGCCGGCGCGCACGACGTACCGGAACCGGCCGGACGGCACTGACCGTTCGTAGTCGGCCAGGGGCGGGCGGTACTCTCTTCGGGGGGTGCCGCCTGCCCCCTTTCCCCGGCCGGCAAACGTGACGTGCTGGGCAAAAAAGCCCCGGTCACTCGGGGTGTCGTCGTGCTACAGTCGAACCAGTTGCAGTTTTGGTTCCCATGAACGTGTGTGTGCGCCTGCTGGTTCCAACCAACAGGCGCATTTGTTTTGTCCGGTGTTTCAGTCTCCGGATGGGGATCGCGGCTACTTTGGGGCCCGCGAGGTGCGGGTTCCGATGCCCCAGTTTTTAGAGGAGACGGTTATGGCTACCGGCACCGTGAAGTGGTTCAACAGCGAAAAGGGCTTCGGCTTCATCGAGCAGGACGGTGGCGGCGCCGACGTGTTCGCCCACTACTCGAACATCGAGGCGCAGGGCTTCCGTGAGCTCGTCGAGGGCCAGAAGGTCGAGTTCGACGTCACGCAGGGCCAGAAGGGCCCGCAGGCCGAGCACATCCGCGTCATCTGAGTCCAGCCACAGAGCTGACTCGCGATCTCGCGCAGCGAGGGCCCGTACCGCACGGTGCGGGCCCTCGCCCATGCCGCCGAACGGCCGGGGCGGCACCTGACTCCCGACGGCCGAACCGCCCCGATCCCGGGGTGCCAGACGACCGGACGGAGACTCCGTGACCACCCCTGCCCGCTCGCCCCGCGAGGGCGACCGCAACCGTAAGCCCCGCAGCCGCAACACCGGCGCGGGCGCACCGCGCAGCGCCGGCACCCGTGGTGGCGCCCCCCGCAACGGCGCACCCCGCAAGAGTGCCCCGCGCGCCGCCGAGCCCGCCGACTTCACCGTGGTCGAGGGCACCCCGCCCCGCCCGCCGGTGGCGAGCTTCGCCGAGCTGGAGCTGCCCAAGGGCATCCTGAGCGCGCTCACCCGTGAGGGTGTCATCGAGCCGTTCCCGATCCAGGCCGCCACCCTGCCGGACTCCATGGCCGGCCGCGACGTGCTCGGCCGCGGCCGCACCGGCTCCGGCAAGACCCTCGCCTTCGGCCTGCCGCTGCTCGCCCGCACGGCCGGCCGTCGCGCCGACGCCCGGTACCCGCTGGCGCTCGTCCTGGTACCCACCCGCGAGCTGGCCCAGCAGGTGACCGACGCGCTCACCCCCTACGCCACCGCGGTCAACCTGCGGATCGCCACCGTCGTCGGCGGCATGTCGATCACCCGGCAGGCCAACGCCGTGCGCCGCGGCGCCGAGGTCCTGGTCGCCACCCCGGGCCGGCTGGACGACCTGATCAACCGCGGCGACGTCCGGCTGGACCACGTCGCCATCACGGTCCTCGACGAGGCCGACCAGATGGCCGACATGGGCTTCCTGCCGCAGGTCACCAAGCTGCTGGAGCAGGTCGCCGAGGGCGGGCAGCGGATGCTGTTCTCCGCCACCCTGGACCGCAACGTGGACCGCCTGGTGCGGCGCTTCCTGACCGACCCGGTGACCCACTCGGTCGACCCGTCGGCCGGCGCGGTGACCACCATGGACCACCACGTGCTCCAGCTGGACGCGTCCGACAAGGCGTCCGCCACCGCGCACATCGCCTCCCGCGAGGGGCGCCTGATCATGTTCGTGCACACCAAGCACGGCGCCGACCGCCTCGCCAAGCAGCTGCTGGCCAACGGCGTGAAGGCGGCCGCCCTGCACGGCGGCAAGTCCCAGCCGCAGCGAAACCGGGTGCTCGACCAGTTCCGCGACGGCCACGTCACCGCGCTGATCGCCACCAACGTCGCCGCCCGCGGCATCCACATCGACGGCCTCGACCTGGTCGTCAACGTCGATCCGCCGATCGACCACAAGGACTACCTGCACCGCGGCGGCCGCACCGCCCGGGCCGGCGAGTCCGGCACGGTCGTCACCCTGGTCCTGCCCGAGCAGCGCCGCGAGGTCAGCCGGCTGATGACGGTGGCCGGCATCCGCCCGACCACCACCAAGATCCGCCCCGGCGACGCCGAGCTCAGCCGCATCACCGGCGCCCGCACCCCCAGCGGCGTGCCGGTCACGGTGGCCGTCCCGGTCGTCACCCAGCCGGCCGCCGCCGCGGACGGGAAGGCCGGCGCCCCGCGCCGGCGCCCCGCCAAGCGCTCCGGCCTGCCGACCGACGTCGACATGAACGGCAACCCCCGCCGCCCCCGCCCCAAGCAGCGCATGGGCGCGGCCGGCGGCGGCCAGGGCGGCGGCGGCTCCCGCCAGGCGGCCGGCTTCATCGGCCGCTCCTCCGGCCGCGCCAAGCCCGGCTCCGGCACCAAGTCCGGCTCCAACTACGGCACCGGCCGCCAGCGCCGCAAGTCGGACTGACGCCACCTGACCAACGGCCCGGCACCCCTGACGAGGGGTGCCGGGCCGTTCTGCACTCCTGTGGGCAACGGTCAGACCGTGCCGAACTCGCGATCCTGGACGGCCGCCACGAAGGACTGCCAGGCGTCGGCCGGGAAGATCAGAGCGGGGCCGGCCGGGTCCTTGGAGTCGCGGACGGGCATGAGGCCGGCGAACCCCGGCGCGACCTCGACGCATGCGCCGCCGTTGCTGCTGTAGCTGGACTTGATCCAGTGTGCGCGGGTCAGGTCAGTGCTGGACATGGGGATGGTTCCTCCCGGACGGCGCGGATCATGGCAAGGGAATCGGCCCTCGACAGTGCTAGCAGGGCCGTGTGCTTGTGCTGGAACCACATCAGCACCGGCGTGCCGCCTGTGTTCAGTACTTCGTCGACCTTGCGCGCGAACTGCTCGCTGGGCGCCTCGCGGGATGCAAGTTCGGTGTAGGAGACGTACGAGGGGTCGTAACCGACCTTCCTGGCCAACTCTGCCTGCGTCAGCCCCGCAGCCTCGCGTGACCTGCGAAGTTGCACGCCGAAAGGCGCCCAGTGGCTTGATGACGGATCAAGTTGTTCGATTCACCATGGTTCACCAACCTGGGAAGGCGTCAGTCTCCTGTCAGGAGATGAGGCCGATCGTACGCCAGCAAGGTCCGTCGTGGGTACGGATTGTGAGAGTTCATGAGCACAGAGCTACCTGTGGCGGTTGGAACATGGTGATGGATCGCAGGATTCCCAAGATGGGGTCGTTGTCTCCAGCCGGAAGATCAGCCTCCGGGGCCTCGGGTCTCGGCCGGTTCGGCCGTTCGCGCGAGGGTGTCGCTCGTGGTCTAGGCCCCGCGCAGTTCCGTCCGGATGATCCGCTTGGCCTCGGCGGCGAGGTTGAGGTTGGCGCTGACGCCTGTCCCGGTGAAGCTCAGCCGGGGGCGTGGCGGGGTCTCGCCCTCACCCGTCGGGCGGAGTGTGTGACGGCGGATCTCCTCGGCCTGCCCGGCATTCAGTCGCCCGATGAGGTCGGGGAGTTCGGGTTGGCGGTCGTGGGCGACACTCATGTCACGAGGCTACCGACCCCGTACCCGTCGCTGCGGGTGGCTCAGGCGGTGCGGGCCGGGGCGGCGAGGGTGGCCGGGCGGGCGGCGTCGTAGCGGGTCAGGAGGAGGCGGGCGACCTCGGGGGCGGGGCCCAGGACGCCGGCCAGGAGGTCGGCGCCGGCGTCCTCGGCGGCGGTCGCGATGCGGTCCGGGAGGAGGCCGGGGGCGAGCAGGTACGGCGCGACGGCGACCTGCCGGGCGCCCGCGGCGCGCAGGGCGGCGACGGCGTCGGGGACGCGGGGCCCGGCGGCGGAGGCGTAGGCGACCTCGGCGGCGGCCCAGCCGCGGGTGCGGCGCCACTCGGCGGCCACCGCCCGGGTGGCGGCGTCGGCGGCCGGGTCGGAGGAGCCCGCGGCGGCGAGGACGACACCGGTGCGGGCCCGGACGGCGGCGGAGGAGACGTCCAGCCCAGCCTCGGCGAGGCGGCGGTCCAGGGCGGCGAGCAGCAGCGGCGAGGGGCCGAGCACGTCCGCCACGGGCAGGGCGGCGCCGGCCGCGCGCAGGGCGGCGGGGATGTCGTGCTTGGCGTGGAAGGCGCGGTTGAGCAGCAGCGGCACGGCCACGGCGGCGGTGAGGCGGGCGACCACCTGCGGGATGCGCGGCGCGCAGTGGTCCAGGTAGGCGGTGGCCACCTCCAGACCGGGCCGCAGGGCGCGGACCTGCCCGACCAGCGCGGCCACCGTCGCGGCGTGCCGGGGGTCGCGGCTGCCGTGGGCGATCAGCAGCAGGGCGGGGCCGCCCGCCGCCACCGGTGCGGTGGCGGCGGACAGCCGGCCTTCGTTCCTGCGGAGCATGCGGAGCGGCCTTACTTGACGGCGGCCAGCAGGCCGCGGTTGCGCAGCACCCGGCGCTCGATCGGGGTGAACACCAGCAGCTCGATGGCGATCCCGACGAACAGGATGAGGATGATACCGAGCAGCACCCCGGCCATGTCGGAGAACTCCCGCTGGTTCTCCAGGTACCGGCCCAGGCCCAGGCCCAGGTCGGGGGAGGAGGCGACGAGTTCGGCCGCCATCAGGGAGCGCCAGGAGAACGCCCAGCCCTGCTTGAGGCCGGCCAGGTAGCCGGGCAGCGCGGCCGGCAGCAGGATGTGCCTGGCCCCGGCCAGGCCGGTGGCGCCGATGGTCCGTCCGGCCCGCAGGAACAGCGGCGGCACCTGGTCGATGCCGGACACCAGCCCGTTGGCGATGGACGGGACGGCGCCGAGCAGGATCACCGCGTACATCATCGAGTCGTTGATGCCGAGCCAGATGACGGCGGCCGGCACCCAGGCGACCGACGGCAGCGACTGCAGACCGGAGAGCACCGGCCCGAGGGCGGCCCGCACCGGCTTGACCCGGGCGACCACCAGGCCGATCGGGGTGCCGATGACGACGGCGACCACGAAGCCGGACAGGCCGCGCCAGACGCTGGTCCAGATGATCGAGAACAGCGTGCCTTCCGTCCAGAGGTCCCCTGCGGCCCCCAGGACGTCGGCCGGGCTGGGCAGCTTGTACGAGGGGGTGAGGTGCAGGCTGTAGGCGCCCTGCCAGAGGGCGAGCACCAGCACCACGCCGAGCAGCGGCGGCAGCGCCTTCTGCCGGAGCACCTCGCCGAGCGAACTGCGCTGCGCGGTGACGGAGTCCAGCGCGTCCAGGCCGGCCCCGACGTCGGCCGAGTCGGTGGGCGCGGCCTTGTCCAGGACCGGGGTGGTGTCAGTGCTGGCCATGGCGACGGATCTCCCCACGCAGTTCTTCGGTGATCTCGATGGACAGGTCGGCGACGCCGGCGGACTCGATCCGGCGCGGCTGTGGCAGGTCGATCCGCCACTCACGGGCGACCCGGCCGGGACGGGAGGAGAGCAGCACCACGCGCTGGGCGAGCCGGACGGCCTCCCGCACGTTGTGGGTGACGAACAGGACGGAGAGCTGCCGCTCGGCCCAGATCCGGGTGATCTCGTCGTGCAGGACGTCCCGGGTGATGGCGTCGAGCGCGGCGAACGGTTCGTCCATCAGCAGCACCGAGCCGCCCTGGGCGAGCGCGCGGGCCATCGCCACGCGCTGGCGCATGCCGCCGGAGAGCTCGTGCACGCGCTTGCCGTACGAGCCGCCGAGGCGGACGAGTTCGAGCAGCCGCTCGGCCTCGGCCTTGCGCTCGTGGCGGGCCACGCCGTTGAGCCGCAGGGCCAGTTCGATGTTCTTGCCGGCCGTGAGCCAGGGGAACAGCGCGTGCTCCTGGAACATCAGCGCGGGGCGACCCCCGGCCACCTCGATCGAGCCCGCGGTGGGCTTGTCGAGTCCGGCGACCAGGTTGAGCAGGGTGGACTTGCCGCAGCCCGAGGCTCCGAGCAGCGTGACGAACTCTCCCGGCGCGACATCGAGCGTGATGTCGTCCAGGACGGGGGTCTCCGAGCCTGCGCGGCCGAAGGACTTGTGCACGTGCGAGATCCGGACGGCGGGCGAGCCGCCGCGGGCGTCGACGCCGGTGGCGTCTTCCGAGGTGGTCAGTGCCGGGGACATCCGGGCACCTCCTGCATGAGTGGTCATGGGCCCCTCCTGCCGTTGGCGGGCAGGGAGGGAGAGGCTGGCGACGCGGGGCCGGGGTCCGGCCCCGCCCGTCCCGTGCTTGCGGGCATCGATTGGGCATCGACCGGGCGGGCGGGGTCCGGACCGCGGAGCTTGGAGCGCGGCGGCGCGCCACGGGTGTGACGCGGCCGGGCCGCGGGTGGGGCGGGCCGCGCTACTTGGTGCCGAGTCCGGCGTCCGCCACGGCGCTCTGGCCCTGGGCCGCGAGCACCTTGTTGAGCAGGGTGAGGTCGTAGATGCCGTTCAGGTTCGGCTTCTTGAGCAGGCCCGCGGTGACGGCGTGGTCGGCCTCGGCCTGGAGGGTGTTGGCCAGCGGGTCGTCCAGGAAGTCGATGTCCTGCCAGGCCGGGTCGAGGATGGCCGCGTCCAGCGCGCTGCCGGCCTCCTTCTTGATGGCCTCGTTGGCGTCGGCCTTGGCCTTGTCCGGGTTGGCCTTGATGAAGGCGTTGGTGTTCACCGAGCCGCGCAGCACGGCCTCGACCACGTCCGGGTGCTCCTTGAGGAACTTCTGCGAGACGATGATGTTGGTGATCACGAACTTCTTGTCCGGCCAGATGTCCTTCTCGTTGAGCAGGACCTTCGCGCCGAGGGTGACCAGCTTGGACGCGGTGGGCTCGGGCGCCCAGGCGCCGTCGATCGAGCCCTGCTTGTAGGCGTCCGGGGTGACCTTGTTGTCCGAGCGGACCACCGAGACGTCACCGGCGCCGGTCTTGGCGTCCACCTTGTAGCCCTTGCCGGCCAGGTAGTTGAGCAGCGCCACGTCCTGGGTGTTGCCCGCCTGCGGGGTGGCGATCTTCTTGCCCTTGAGGTCGTCCAGGGAGGAGATCTTGTCGGGGTTGACCACCAGCTTGACGCCGCCGGAGGCCGAACCGCCGATGATCTTCAGCGACTCGCCGTTGGACTGGGTGTAGCCGTTGATCGCGGGGGAGGGGCCGATCCAGCCGATGTCGATGGAGCCGGCGTTGAGCGCCTCGATCTCGGACGGGCCGGCGTTGAAGACCTGGGTCTTGATCTGGGTGGCGCCCAGCTCCTTCTGGAAGATGCCCTCCTGGAGCCCGACCAGCGGGGTGCCGTGGGTCAGGTTGGCGAAGTAGCCGATCTTGACCGTGTCGGCGGAGAGCTTCGCACCGGAGGCGGAACCGGCGGCGGGGGCCGCGGAGCCGGACTTCTTGTCCTCGCTCTTCGAACCGTAGCCGCAGGCCGAGAGCAGGGCCACGGCGGTGAGGCCGGCTATGGCGGCCGCGGCGGAGCGTCTGATCCGACCGGCGGCCGGGCGTGCGGGCCTATGGGGAAGGGGGCTGTGCGGGAGTGCCTGGTTCGGTGCCATGGGCGGAGTCCTGTTCACGGACGGACCGTCAGGAGGCGGTCTCGGGGCGGAAATCGGGCAGTGGTGCTTGCGGCATCGGGATGCCGGGCAAGCCGGGCCCTCGTCGCTGTACCGGCTGTGGGGCGGGACAGCGGCGGCGGGGCCCGGTGACAGGGCTGCCAGTCAGCCCTGTCGGCCCGCACATCGCGTCAGGCCGCCCTGGCCACTGCCGAGGACGCCGCTGCCGATGCGGCCGCCTTCCTTGTCCATGCCCGAGAACGCCTCGCTGGGCATCAGACCCAGTCCTCCTCGTTGGATGCGTCGGGTGCGTCGGTGCGTACGGTGTCGAACGCCTCGCCCGCCATGCCGGCGGTGAGGGTGGTGCCGTCGGCCGGGTCGATCAGCAGGAACGAGCCGGTCCGGCGGTTGTCGGAGTAGGCGTCGAGGGCCAGCGGCTCGGCGGTGCGGAGCACCACGTGGCCGAGGTCGTTGACGTTCAGCCCCTCGGCGCCGGAGCGCCGTTCGAGCGTGTCGATGTCGATGCGGTAGGTGATGTCCTTGACCAGCGCCCGGACGGTGCGGGTGGTGTGCTTGAGCAGCACCTTGTCGCCGGCGCGCAGCGGGCGCTCGCTGAGGTGGCTGACGGTGGCCTCGATGTCCTTGGTGGGCACCGGGGCCGGGCCGGCCGCGATCAGGTCGCCGCGCGAGATGTCGATGTCGTCGGCGAGCCGGACGGTGACCGACTGGGGGGCCCAGGCGACGTCGGTCTCGGTGCCGAGCGCGTCGATGCCCGCGACGGTGGTGGTGTGGCCCGAGGGCAGCACCGTCACCGCGTCGCCGACCCGCAGCACACCGGAGGCCAACTGCCCGGCGTAGCCGCGGTAGTCGGGGTGCTCCTCGGTCTGCGGGCGGATCACGTACTGGACCGGGAATCGGACCGGTTCGGCGCTCGGGTCGCTGCCGACGGGCACCGTCTCCAGGTGCTCCAGCAGGGTCGGGCCGCCGTACCAGTCCATGTGGGCGGACGGCTCGACCACGTTGTCCCCGGTGAGCGCGGAGATCGGGACGGCGACCACGTCCTTGACGCCCAGCGAGGCGGCGTAGACGGTGAACTCCTCGGCGATGCGGGCGAAGACGGGCTCCGCGTAGTCGACGAGGTCCATCTTGTTGACGGCCAGCACGACGTGCGGCACCCGCAGCAGCGCCGCGACGGCGGCGTGCCGGCGGGTCTGCTCGACCACGCCGTTGCGGGCGTCGACCAGCACGACCGCGAGTTCGGCGGTGGAGGCTCCGGTCACCATGTTCCGGGTGTACTGCACGTGCCCGGGGGTGTCGGCGAGGATGAACCGCCGCCGGGGGGTGGCGAAGTAGCGGTAGGCGACGTCGATGGTGATGCCCTGCTCGCGCTCGGCGCGCAGGCCGTCGGTGAGCAGCGCGAGGTCGGGCGCGTCCTGGCCGCGGCTCAGGGAGGCGCGCTCGACGGCCTCCAGCTGGTCGGCCAGCACGGACTTGGAGTCGTGCAGCAGTCGGCCGACCAGGGTGGACTTGCCGTCGTCGACCGATCCCGCGGTGGCGAAGCGCAGCAGGGCGGTGGCGGTTGCGGTGGTCATGGTTAGAAGTACCCCTCGCGCTTGCGGTCTTCCATCGCTGCCTCGGAGAGCTTGTCGTCGGCGCGGGTGGCGCCGCGTTCGGTGAGGCGGCTGGCGGCAATCTCGGCGATGACGTCGGCGATGGTGACGGCGTCGGAGTCGACGGCTCCGGTGCAGGACATGTCGCCGACGGTGCGGTAGCGGATCAGGCGCCGCTCGACGGGTTCGTGGTCCTTGGGGCCGCCCCAGTCGCCGGCGGTGAGCCACATGCCGGAACGGGAGAAGACGTCGCGCTCGTGGGCGTAGTAGATCTCGGGGAGTTCGATGTTCTCGCGCTCGATGTACTGCCAGACGTCCAGCTCGGTCCAGTTGGAGAGCGGGAAGACGCGGACGTGCTCGCCGGGCGCGTGGCGGCCGTTGTAGAGCGACCAGAGCTCGGGGCGCTGGCGGCGCGGGTCCCAGGCGCCGAACTCGTCGCGCAGGGAGAAGACGCGCTCCTTGGCGCGGGCCTTCTCCTCGTCGCGGCGGCCGCCGCCGAAGACGGCGTCGAACTTGTGGGACTCGATGGCGTCGAGCAGCGGGACGGTCTGGAGCGGGTTGCGGGTGCCGTCGGGGCGCTCGCGCAGACGGCCGTCGTCGATGAAGTCCTGGACGTGGGCGACGTGCAGGCGCAGGGAGTGCCGGGCCGCGACGCGGTCGCGGTAGGCGATCACCTCGGGGAAGTTGTGGCCGGTGTCGACGTGCAGCAGCGAGAACGGGATCGCGGCCGGCCGGAACGCCTTCAGCGCCAGGTGCAGCATGACGATGGAGTCCTTGCCGCCCGAGAAGAGGATCACCGGGCGCTCGAACTCCCCCGCGACCTCGCGGAAGATGTGCACCGACTCCGCTTCCAGCGCGTCCAGGTGGGACAGCGCGAAGGGGTTCTTCGAACCGTCGTCGGTGTGGACCGGGCTGTCGGTCGCGGTGGTCATGCGAGGCCCCTCTCGGTCAGGAAGGCGTGCAGCTCGGCGGCGGAGTCGGCCACCTCGCGGCCCTGGGTCTGGAGGCGCAACTCCGGGTTCTCCGGGGCCTCGTACGGGTCGTCGACACCGGTCAGGCCGGAGATCTCGCCGGCCGCCTGCTTCGCGTACAGCCCCTTGACATCGCGCTCGGCGCAGAGTTCCACCGGGGTGGCGACGTGGATCTCCAGGAACTCGGTGCCGGCCGCGGCGTGCCGCTCGCGGACGGCGGTGCGGGAGTCCGCGTACGGGGCGATGACCGGGGCGAGCACCTTGACGCCGTGGGCGGCGAGCTTCTCGGCCACGAAGCCGATCCGGGTGACGTTGGTGTGGCGGTCCTCGCGGGTGAAACCGAGGCCCTTGGAGAGGAACTCGCGGATCTCGTCGCCGTCCAGGACCTCGACCCGGTGGCCCTCGGCGCGCAGCCGCTCGGCCAGGGCGAAGGCGAGCGTGGTCTTGCCGGCGCTCGGCAGCCCGGTCAGCCACACGGTGGCGCCGCGCTCGCGGGGGGCGGCCGCGCGGGCCGTCCCTGCGGCTCCGTCGGCGGCCGGGCCCGCGGCGGAGCCGCTGATGGACACAGGGGCTGTCGTCACGGTGAAGTCTCCATAGGGGTGTTGACGGTGGATCAGAGGTGAATGCCGCACTCGGTCTTGCCGGATCCCGACCAGCGGCCGGCCCGGGCGTCCTCGCCCTCGGCGGGCTTGCGGGTGCAGGACAGCGGCGCGCAGCCGACGGACGTGTAGCCCTCCCACAGCAGCGGGTTGAGCAGGACGCCGTTGGCGTTGACGTAGGCGTCCACGTCCTCCTGCGTCCAGCGGGCGATCGGGGCGAGCTTGACCTTGCGGCGCTTGGCGTCCCAGGCGACCACGGGGGTGTTCGCCCGGCTGGGCGACTCGTCGCGGCGCAGCCCGGTGGCCCAGGCGTCGTAGCCGCCGAGGCCGCGGTTGAGCGGCTCGACCTTCCGCAGCGCGCAGCACAGGTCGGGGTCGCGGTCGTGCAGGGCGGGCCCGTACCGGGCGTCCTGCTCGGCCACGGTCTGCAGCGGCTTGAGGGTGATGACGTTGACCGGCATCACCGCCGCCACCGCGTCCCGGGTGCCGATGGTCTCCGGGAAGTGGTAGCCGGTGTCGAGGAACACCACGTCCACGCCGGGGAGGACCGAGGAGGCGAGGTGGGCCACGACCGCGTCCTCCATGGAGGAGGTGACGCAGAACCGCTTGCCGAAGGTGTCGGCGGCCCAGGCCAGGATCTCCTGCGGGGTCGCCTCCTCCAGCTCGCGGGCGGCCCGGACGGTGAGCGCCTCGTGGTCAGGCGTCGTGCCGGTCATGCGGCCCACCCCCGTTGGTCGTCGACAGCAGGCCGAGGAACTTCAGCTGGAAGGCCCGGCGGCAGGCGTGGCACTCCCAGGCGCCGTGCCCGGCCTCGGAGGGCCGCAGGTCCTCGTCGCCGCAGTACGGGCAGAAGAACGGTGCCGCTCGCTCACTCATGCGCCCACCTCGCCGGCTCGTCCGCTTCGCTCGTTCACGAGAGCTGCTCCTCGCCGGCCCGGGCCGCCCACTGGGCGAAGCGCTCGCCCTCGGCGCGGTCGGCCTGGTAGCGGGTCAGAACGCGCTCGACGTAGTCGGGCAGGCCGTCCTTGGTGACCTTGAGCCCGCGGACCTTGCGGCCGAAGCCGGCCTCCAGGCCCAGCGCGCCGCCCAGGTGCACCTGGTAGCCCTCGACCTGCTCGCCGTTCTCGTCGGTGACCAGCTGGCCCTTGAGGCCGATGTCGGCGACCTGGATGCGGGCGCAGGCGTTGGGGCAGCCGTTGATGTTGATGGTCAGCGGCTCCTCGAAGTCCGGCAGGCGCTTCTCCAGCTCGTCGATGAGCGTGCGGCCGCGCTCCTTGGTCTCGACGATGGCGAGCTTGCAGTACTCGATGCCGGTGCAGGCCATGGTGCCGCGGCGGAACGGCGACGGGGTGACCCGCAGGTCCAGCGCCTCCAGACCGGCCACCAGCGACTCGACCCGGTCCTCGGCGATGTCGAGGACGATCATCTTCTGCTCGGCGGTGGTGCGCAGCCGGTCGCTGCCGTGCTCGGCGGCGAGGTCGGCGATCCGGCCGAGCAGTCGGCCGTCGACCCGGCCGACGCGCGGCGCGAAGCCGACGTAGTAGCGGCCGTCCTGCTGCCGGTGCACGCCGACGTGGTCGCGCCAGCGGCCGCTGGGTTCGCTCGGCGCCGGGCCGTCGACGAGCCGGTACTTGAGGTACTCGTCCTCCAGGACCTGGCGGAACTTCTCCACGCCCCAGTCGGCGACCAGGAACTTCAGCCGGGCGCGGTTGCGCAGCCGGCGGTAGCCGTAGTCGCGGAAGATGCCGATGACGCCGCCGTAGACGTCCGCGACCTCGTCCAGCGGGACCCAGGCGCCCAGGCGTACGCCGAGCTTGGGGTTGGTGGAGAGCCCGCCGCCGACCCAGAGGTCGAAGCCGGGGCCGTGCTCGGGGTGGACGACGCCGACGAAGGCGACGTCGTTGATCTCGTGCGCGACGTCCAGCAGCGGGGAGCCGGAGACGGCGGACTTGAACTTGCGCGGCAGGTTGGAGAAGTCCGGGTTGCCGATGAAACGGCGCTGGATCTCCTCGATGGCGGAGGTGCCGTCGATGATCTCGTTCTCGGCGATGCCGGCCACCGGGGAGCCGAGGATGACGCGCGGGGTGTCGCCGCAGGCCTCGGTGGTGGAGAGGCCGACGGCCTCCAGCTTCTGCCAGATCGCGGGGACGTCCTCGATCCTGATCCAGTGGTACTGGATGTTCTGCCGGTCGGTCAGGTCGGCGGTGTTGCGGCCGTACTGCTCGGAGACCTCGGCGATCGCCTTCAGCTGGGCGACGGTGAGCCGGCCGCCGTCGATGCGGACGCGGAGCATGAAGTACTCGGCGTCGAGCTCGTGCGGGTCCAGGATCGCGGTCTTGCCGCCGTCGATGCCCTCCTTGCGCTGGGTGTAGAGACCCCACCAGCGCATCCGGCCGCGCAGATCGGCGGGGTCGATCGAGTCGAAGCCGCGCTTCGCGTAGATCGTCTCAATACGTGTCCGTACGTTGAGACCGTCGTCGTCCTTTTTGAACTGTTCGTTGGCGTTCAGCGGCGTGAAGTGGCCCATGCCCCACTGGCCCTCGCCGCGGTGGCGGGTCACCTTGCGAGCCGCCGCGGGGCGGCGCGCGCCGGCGCTGTCGGCCGTGGGCTCGGCGGTCTCGGGAGTGGTGGCCATGGTGAAGTCCTTCGGAGGCAGGTGGCTCTGACGCCGGGTGGGTCGCTGGGCGTGCTCGGCCGTGCGCTGCTGCTGTGACCTGCGGGTTTCTCAGGACCGGGGGAGCAGTGGCCGTGGCCGGGCGGGCGCCTGCGCATCCGCTTCGGCGGGGATGGCGAGAGGTGGCGCCGGGGGCGGTGGGTGGCGGCGGGGTAAGGCTCAGGTCACCGGACAGATGGCGCTGGACACGCGAAGGAGATCGACGTGGAGTCGACCAACTAGGGTGGTTCCGGCGCTAGGCATGGACAAGAGATTCGCACGGAGCACGACTCGCGGTCCACTAACGTCCGTATAATGGACGTAAAGGTTTCGTATGCCGAGATGCCGGAGCGTTCCCGCCGCTCGTCGGATTCCGCCCCCGGCACGGGCCCTCGCGCCGGTACCGCGACACGGAGATCAACGGACCGGTTCCGGCCCGATACCGTTAGCCCTGTGCAACCAGCAGGCGAAACGACGAGACCGAACCCCGAGCGGCCCTCCCGTCGTCGGGGCAAGGGCTCCCGGCGAGGGGTCAGGAAGCAGGCCACCTGGCGCAGTACGGCCTGGGGGCTGGTCAAGGACACCACCAACACCTGTGTCGAGTACCGGGTCACCGGCCTGGCGGCCGAGGCGGCGTTCTTCACCCTGCTCTCGATCCCGCCCCTGCTGCTCTGCCTCGCCGGCACCCTCGGCTACCTGGACGAGTTCCTCGGCGCGGGCACCATCGACAGGCTGAAGCAGGACATCGTCAAGGCGGCCGGGACGGTCCTGTCGGACTCGTCGATCAAGCAGGTCGTGGTCCCCCTGCTGAACGACGTCTTCGACCACACCAGGCCAGACCTGATCTCGATCGGCTTCCTGCTCTCGCTCTGGTCCGGCTCCCGGGCGCTGTACATCTTCATCGACACCATCACCGTGATGTACGGGCTCGACGGCAAGCGCGGCATCGTCAAGACCCGGCTGATGTCGCTCGGCCTCTATCTCGGCGCCCTGGTCATAGGCTCCCTGGTGCTGCCGCTGCTGCTGGCCGGCCCGGGGCTGGTGCTGAACGCCGTCCCCGACATCGCGACACTGGTCAACGCCGCCTACTGGCCGTTCGCCATCCTGCTGCTGATCGTCTTCCTCACCACGCTCTACCACCTCGCCGTGCCGGTCTCCACGCCCTGGCGGGAGGACATCCCTGGTGCGCTGGTGGCCCTGGTCGTCCTGGTGTTCTGCAGCGTGGCCCTGCGCCTCTACCTGGTCAGCTCGGTCGAGGGCCCGTCGGTGTACGGCTCGCTGGCCGCGCCGGTGGCCGTGCTGCTGTGGATCTTCGTGGTCGCGCTCGCGGTGCTCATCGGCGCCGCCATGAACGCCGCCATAGACCGGCGCTGGCCCACCCTGGAGACCGCCGACGCCCGCGCCGAGAACGAGCGCGCCAACGAGGAGGCCGCCGCCGCGGTGGTCCGCGAGGTCGCCGCCCGCCGCGCCGTCGAGCGGGCCCGCCGGGCCCGTGAACTCGGCCTCGCCGAGGGCGCCGAGGAGGAGTACTACGAGGACGAGGGCGACGACGTCGACGTGCCCTCCGAGTACCCCGAGCGCTGGGCCGACGTGCTGGCCGCCGACAACGTCCGCGGCCGGATCACCGCGCGCGGCGGACCGCACCACCGGCCCACCCCGCCCCCGCCGGACAGCGACCGGCCCACCGCGCCGCCGCCCGACCGCACCCTGCCCAGCTATCCGCCCCGGCCGCCGTGGGAGCAGCGGTAGCGCGGTCGGGCCGTTAGACCGCCGGCACCGCCGCCGTCACCAGGTTCGACACCGGTGGCGGCTCCAGGGCGGTCCGGCCGGCCGAGTCGCTCAGCTTGACCAGCAGGGCGATCATCAGCCAGTTCGCCACCATCGACGAGCCGCCGGCCGCCAGGAACGGCAGCGCCTTGCCGGTCAGCGGGATCAGCCCGCTGACCCCGCCCACCACCACGAACACCTGGAGCGCCAGCGCCGCGGACAGCCCGGTCGCCAGCAGCTTGCCGAACGGGTCGGAGAGCCCGACCGCCGTCCGCAGCCCGCGCTGCACCAGCAGCCCGTAGACCAGCAGCACCGCCGTCACCCCGGTCAGGCCCAGCTCCTCGCCGATGGTGGTGAAGATGAAGTCGCTGCGTCCGGCGAAGCCGATCAGCCAGGGCCGGCCCTCGCCGAGCCCCGTCCCGGTCAGATGTCCGGTGGCCAGGCTGAACAGCGCCTCGGCGGGCTGGTCGGAGACCAGCGCCTTGTCGTGGACCGGCAGGTAGATGTCCAGCGGGTGCAGCCAGGCCTCCACCCGGCCGTGCACATGCGGCTCCAGGGTGCCGACCACGGCCGCGCCCCCGACGGCCATCAGCAGGCCGAGCACCATCCAGCTGGTGCGCTCGGTCGCCACGTACAGCATCACCACGAAGACACCGAAGAAGATCAGCGAGGTGCCGAGGTCGCGCTCGAAGACCAGCACCAGCAGGCTGGCCACCCAGATCGCCAGCACCGGCCCGGCGTGCCGGCCGCGCGGCAGGGTCAGTCCCCAGACCTTGCGGCCGGCCAGCGCCAGCGCGTCCCGGGAGGCCATCAGATAGCCGGCGAAGAAGACGGTGATGGCGACCTTGACGAACTCGTCCGGCTCGAACGAGAGCCCGGCCACCCGGATCCAGCGCTTGGCCCCGAAGCTGTCGCCCGGGAAGAACGCGGGAGCGGCCAGCAGGACCAGCGCGCCCGCCATGATCAGGTAGACGTAGCGCTGGAAGAACCGGTGGTGCCGGATCGTCACGATCAGCGCGACGGCCGCCACCACCGCGATCACCACCCAGGTCAGCTGGGACGGCGCGGTCGGCAGCTTCTGGTAGTCGCCCTTGGCCGCGTGCACGGCCGCGTACGACTTGTCGAGCCGGTCGAGCAGCAGCAGCCCGAGCCCGTTCAGCAGCACCGCGAGCGGCAGGATCAGCGGGTCCGCGTACGGGGCGAACCGGCGGACCGCCAGATGGGCGGCCAGGACCAGCAGACCCAGGCCGCCGCCGTGCACCAGCAGGCCGGGCGGCAGCTTCCCGGTCATCGCCAGGTCGGCGTCGACGTGTCCGGCGAGACAGACCACCACCGCGAGGGCCAGCAGGCCGAGCTCGATGTTGCGGTGGCGCGCGGCCAGCCGGCGGCCCTCGCCGCGTGCACTGCTTCGCACCCTGTTGTCCCCTTGTCCACCCCCGTGGCCGGAATGCCGCGGTGCATCCTCCCAGACGAAGGCGGTGGCCGGGCGGTTGCGGTTTTCGGGGCCGGCCCCGGTGGGCCGGTCCTGCGGGCCCGGTTCCGGGCCGTAGCCCTGGGTCATCGGTTGGGAGCCGGGTGGCCGTGGGTGGCCGTGGGCCTGCGCCGGGATTCGCCCGTCCGGGGGACCCTGGCGGTGGTGATCCACTCGGGATCGGCCATCATGGCCGGGCGCCGTCGCCCGCCCGGGTGACGGCCGCGGGTTGACGGCCGCGGGTTGACGGCCGTGCGCTGACGGCGGGCGGTGACGGCGGCGCGGTCGCGGTGGAGCGAGGACGGGGTGAACGGACGGATGGACGGCTCGGTACAGGCGATCGGCTACCACGGACCGCCGCCCTGGCAGTGGGCCGACCTGGTGACCTCGTGGACGGCCGAGCCGCTGGTGCTCACCCTCGCGGTGCTGCTCGGCGGCTGGTACCTGTACGCGGTGCGGACCGTCACGCGTGCGGGTGCGGGTGCGGGTGCGGGTGCGGGTGCCGGCGCCGGTACGGGCGCGGTGTCGGGTGAGGGCTGGCAGCCGACCCGGGCCGCGGCCTTCCTCGGCGGGCTGCTGCTCTGGGTCTGGGCCACCTGTTCCGGCCTCGGGGTGTACGAGCGGGTGCTGTTCACCGACCGGGCCGTGCAGGTGGTGCTGCTGCTGATGCTGGTCCCGCTGCTGCTGGCGCTGGGGGCACCGGTCTCGCTGCTGGTGCGCTCCTCGCCCCCGGCCCGCCGGGAGCGGATCCTGCGGGCGCTGCGCGGCCGCCCGTCCAAGGTGCTGATGTTCCCGGCCGTGTCGACCGCGCTGCTGATGGCCCCGCCGTGGCTGCTCTACTTCACCCCCTGGTACCAGGAGTCGCTGGCCAGCGGGCTGGGAAACGCCGCCCTGCACCTCGTGCTGGTCGCGCTCGGCCTGGCGTACTTCTGGCCGCGACTGCAGATCGACCCGGTCGGGCACGAGTACCCGCACCTGGTCGGGCTGTTCATCACCTTCGCCGAGGTGATCTTCGACGCGGCGCTCGGCCTGGTGCTGATCTACGGCGGCCATCTGGTCGCCGGGCACTACTACGAGGCGCTCGGCCGGCCGTGGGGGCCGAGCCCGGCACAGGACCAGACCTGGGGCGGCAACGTGCTCTGGGTGCTCGGGGACCTGGTCGGGCTGCCGTTCCTGGTCGCGCTGGTCCGCCGCATGATCGTGCAGGGGCGGGAGGAGAACGCCGCGGTGGACGCGGCGCTGGACGCCCGCTTCGAGGCGGCGGCCGCCGAGGCGAAGGCGGCGGGCGGGCCGGCCGAGGAGGAGCAGGGCATGCGGCCCTGGTGGCTGGACGACCCCGGCCTGCGGCACCGTTTCGGCGGTCCGTCGTAGGGCTTGTCCGGGCGGCCGCGCCGGTGCGGCGGCCGTCGAAAACCGCAGGTCAAAAATCGGTTGGCGGCCTCGGAGGCGTTGGCTACGGTGTGACCAGTCCGATTCGGGGCCGTTGTCGCGGCCCAAGGAGAGAAACAGGAGGTGAGCCTCGTGGCTGTCACTGCCGTCACGGCTGCCCTGGGCAGCGCTCGCATAGACCACCTCCCCCTCCCGGCCGCCGGCTGACGCACCCGAGACGCCCGACTCCTCGTCTCACGCAGCCGCAGCCCGCCGGGATCACGTTCCTCCCGAAGGGCCCACTGCGTTGTTCAACGCTGCCTCCGAATCCGTCACCTTCTCCGACTTCTCCGACTCCTCCGGCACCCCGCTGTCCGGCTACGGCTGGACGTCCGCGCTCGACGAGCTCTTCGCGCCGCTCGCCGAGGCCGGGCTGACCCCTGCCCGGATCGTCCGGGTCGACCGCGGCCAGTGCGACGCCGTGCTGACCGATCCCGGGACGGGTGAGCTGCGCACCGTCCGGGCCGACACCCGGCCGGTCGGCGACGCCGACATGATCAACTGCCCCTGCACCGGCGACTGGGCGGCGGTGGACCTGGCGGCCGCGCCGATGCCCACCGTCGCCGCGCTGCTGCCGCGCTCCACCGCGATCATCCGCAAGGTCGCCGGCAAGCGGTCCGACGGCCAGGTGCTGGCCGCCAACGTGGACACCGTCCTGATCGCCGCCTCGCTCGCCGCCGAACCGGACCTCGGCCGGATCGAGCGCTTCCTCGCCCTGGCCTGGGAGTCCGGCGCCGAGCCGCTGGTCGTGCTCACCAAGGCCGACCTGGTCGACGACGCCGATTTCATCCGCGCCGACGTCGAGGGCATCGCGCCCGGTGTGACGGTGCTGACCGTCAGCGCCGGGACCGGCGAGGGGGTGGACGTGCTGCGCGCCTGCACGCCCGGCACCACCGCGCTGATCGGCCAGTCCGGCGTGGGCAAGTCCACCTTGACCAATGTGCTGGCCGGCGCCGAGGTGATGGCCGTCCAGCAGGCCCGCGCGGCCGACCAGAAGGGCCGTCACACCACGACCACCCGCGAGCTGATCCCGCTGCCCGGCGGCGGGGTACTGATCGACACGCCCGGCCTGCGTGAGGTCGGCCTCTATGGCGGCGAGGGGGTGGCGATGGCCTTCGCCGACATCGCGGAGCTGGCCGAGGAGTGCCGCTTCCACGACTGCGGCCACCACACCGAGCCCGGCTGCGCGGTGCGGGCCGCGCTGGAGGACGGCACCCTGCCGCAGCGCCGGATGGACAGCTATCTCAAGCTCCAGCGCGAGAACGAGTGGATCGCCTCCCGCTCGGACGCCCGGCTGGCCTCCGCCCGGCTGAAGAAGTGGAAGGCCATCTCCAAGTCGGTGCGGGCCGCGGGAGGTCCCGTGAAGAGGTGAGGCCGGCCGGGCAGCCGTTCGCGATCACCCGGCCCCCTGCGGCGGGGTGCCGGGCGGCCAGGCGCCACCAGCAGGGGCGGGTCGGCCCGTCGGCGGCCTGCCCGGCCCCCTGCGGCGCAGGCCCACCCGGGCCTGCGCCTGCGGCACGGGTCAGCGCAGGTCGGCCACCACGCGGAAGCGCTCCAGCACGACGGGCGTGGTGTCGTCCACGGCGAAGTCCGGGTCGTCCAGGGCGGCCCGCAGTTCGGGGCTGTGCCAGAAGCGCTCGTGGCCGGCCCGCCAGTCGGCGACCGTGGTGTAGCCCTCGCCCTCGTCCACGGCGTGCCGCAGACCGACCCCGGCCAGCGCGACGACCCGGACGTCGGTGAGCTCGATCACGGCCACCGGCCGCCCGTCCGAATCGATCACCGCCCCGTGCGCGCCCGCCTGCCGCAGCGGCTCGCCCTCGTGCTCGTACTCGGCGAGCAGCCCGGTGGTGCTGGTCTTGGCGCCGCTCAGGATCGCCGCGACCAACCGGTCGCGCAGCGGCCCGGGGAAGGCGAACTTCTCCACGTCCAGGGCGGCCACCCTGGGTTCGTCCGGACCGGTGTACGGCTGCGCGTTCATGGGGGCTCCTGTCGGGCGTCGGCCATCGGCCATCGGGCACTGGGCACTGGGGCCGGGCACCGTTCGGGCCGGGCGGGGCCTGGCCGGGCCGGGGTTGAAGGGCCCCGTCAGGGTAGTCGCGGGCCGGCCCGCACGGCTCGTGGTTTTCCGCCCCGCCCGTACCCTGCCCGCGGCCCGTCCGTACCCTGCCCGCGGCCCGTCTGCAGCCGGTCCGCAGCCGGTCCGGGTCCGCGACGCCCATGTCCGATTCCCGCCAGTCGAGGGGCCTCCGGTGCCGCAGACTGGAGAGCGTGATCGACGACGACATCCGGTACCGAGCCGTGGACAGCCGGGACGCCCGCTTCGACGGCGTCTTCTTCACGGCCGTCACCTCGACCGGCATCTACTGCCGACCGAGCTGCCCCGCCGTGACCCCCAAACGCGCCAACTGCACCTTCTACCCCAGCGCCGCCGCCGCCCAGGGCGCCGGCTTCCGCGCCTGCCGCCGCTGCCGCCCCGACTCGGTGCCCGGCTCGCCGGAGTGGAACCACCGGGCCGACCTGGTCGGCCGCGCGATGCGGCTGATCGGCGACGGCATCGTGGACCGGGAAGGCGTCGCCGGCCTCGCCCAGCGCCTCGGCTACAGCTCCCGCCAGCTCCAGCGCCAGCTCAGCGCCGAACTCGGCGCCGGGCCGATCGCCCTGGCCCGCGCCCGCCGGGCCCAGACCGCCCGGCTGCTGCTCCAGACCACCGAGCTGCCCGTCACCGAGATCGCCTTCGCGGCCGGCTTCGCCTCGGTGCGGCAGTTCAACGACACCGTCCGCGAGGTCTACGACCGCACGCCCAGCGGGCTGCGCGCCGAGGTGACCGCCGGGCGGCGCACCGCGACCCCGGCCGGCGGCCTGACCCTGCGCCTCGCCTACCGCGGGGCGATCGACAGCGACCACCTGATCGACTTCCTCGCCCTGCGTGCCGTCCCCGGCGTGGAGGAGGTCGTCCCCGGCGCCCGGCCCGGCGTCCGCACCTATCGCCGCACTCTCGCGCTCCCGTACGGCCACGGCATCGCCGAGGTGGACGGCCTCGCGGCCGACCACCCGCGCACCCGCGGCTGGCTGGACTGCCGGCTCTTCCTCGCCGACCTCCGTGACCTGCCGACCGCCGTGCAGCGCCTGCGGATCCTGTTCGACCTGGACGCCGACCCGGACGCGGTGGACGAGCAGCTCGGCACCGACCCGGTGCTCGGCGCGCTGGTCCGGGCCCGCCCCGGCCTGCGCTCGCCCGGCCATGTGGACCCGCACGAGCTGGCCGTCCGCGCCGTGCTCGGCCAGCAGATCACCGTCGGCGCGGCCCGCACCCTGGCCGGCCGGCTCGCCGGGAAGTACGGCACCGAGCTGCCCGAACCCGACGGCGGACTGCGGCTGCTCTTCCCGACCGCCGGCGCCCTGGCGGTGGCCGACCCCGAGGACTTCGCGATGCCCGCCGCCCGCCGCCGGGCGCTCACCGGCCTCTGCGCGGCCCTCGCCGAGGGCGCCGTCCGGCTCGACGGCGGCGTGGACCGCGCGGAGGCGGCGGCCCAGCTGCTCGCCCTGCCCGGCATCGGCCCGTGGACCGTCGGCTATCTGCGGATGCGGGCCCTCGCCGACCCCGACGTCTTCCTGCCGAGTGACGTCGGCATCCGCCACGGCCTCACCCGGCTCGGCGCCCCCGGCGACCCGAAGTCCGCCGCCCGCGCCGCCGAGGCCTGGGCACCCTGGCGCTCGTACGCCGTGCACCGGCTCTGGGCGGGCGCCGCGAGCGACATCAGCACTGGAACGGAGAACACCCGCGCATGAGCACCACCGTCTTCACCACCATGGACAGCCCGTTCGGGCCCCTGCTGCTGAGCGGGGTCCGGCCGGAGGACGGCGGACCGGCCGCGTTGGCCACCGTCACCGCCCCCGGGCAGAAGTACGCGCTCGCCGAACCCGCCGACGACTGGGTCCACGACCCGGACGCCCTCGCCCGGGCCGTCGAACAGCTCACCGCCTACTTCGCCGGCGAGCGCACCACCTTCGACCTGCCGCTCGCCCCCGTCGGCACCGAGTTCCGCCGCCGGATCTGGGACGCCCTCGACGACATCCCCTACGGCGAGACGGTCACCTACGGCCAGCTCGCCGAGGCGGCGGGCCTCTCACCCCGGGCCGTGCGCGCCGTCGGCGGCGCGGTCGGCGCCAACCCGCTGCTCGTCGTCCGCCCCTGCCACCGCGTCATCGGCGCCAACGGCACCCTCACCGGCTTCGCCGCCGGGGTGGAGAACAAGCGCTGGCTGCTCCAGCTGGAGAGCGGCGCGCCGGGCAACGGTCAGCCCGGCAACGGTGAGCCGGAGCACGGGGTGCTGTTCTGACGGTACGACCGGGCCGCCGACGTGCCGCCTCGTCTCCGGGGTGTTGACCCGGTGCGGCAGCCGCAGGATCGCCGTCCGTCCAGGGCTCGATCCGTAGCCGTGGTGCGGCGCCGGGCGACAGCGGATTATTCGGGCGGGGCGCCGGCGCCGGGCTCGGCGAGGGCGCGGGCGAGGTGTTCGAGCGCCGGGAGTGCCTGCATGACGGCCTCCCGGTCGGCGGGGGAGAGGGTGCCGAGGGCGGTGGCGATGCGGCGTTCGTGGGCGCGCTGCCAGTCGTCCAGCTGTCGCTGACCGGCCTCGGTGAGGGCGATCCGGGCGGTGCGGCGGTCGCCGGGATCGGCCTGGCGGTCCACGAACCCGGCCTCCAGCAGCTTGCCGACCAGGCCGCTGACGGTGTTCGGGGCGAGCCGCTGGCGGGCGGCCAGTTCGCCGACCCGCAGGGGTGCGGCGGCGAGCGTCTGGAGGAGTTCGACCTGCGCCATCGGCAGGGACTCCCACGGGTAGTCGGTCCGGATGCTGCTGCGCAGTGCGCGGCGCAGCCGGGTGACCACGTCGGTGAGCCGCCGGGCGCGCTCGTTCGCCGGGCCGCCGCCGGGGTCCGTGGGGTCTGCCGGGTCTGTGGGGCCGCCGGGGTCCGCCGGGTCCAGGACGTCCGGACAGGTCCCGCCCTCGGTCCGGGGTCCGGCGGCGGGATCGGGAACGGGCGGTGACGACGGCATGGCGGACAGCGTAGCGCCTGGTGGCGGCCTTCCCGGCGTTCTGATCGCATACCGAACAGCTCGTAGAAAGAACATATCTGTATCCGATATATTTCGCTGTATGAACGCCACCGCCCTTGCGAGCCGGCTGCTCACCGAGCGGCCCCGGCCGCGTGGTGTCGCCGGCTGGCGGCACGCCCACTGGCTGGCCGTCGCCACCGTCTGCCTGGGCGCGTTCCTGGGACAGCTGACCGCCAGCGTCACCGCGCTGGTCTTTCCGGAGCTCGGACGGCACTTCGGAGCCGGCTTCGCCGCCGTCGAGTGGGTCGCGCTGGCCTATCTGCTGGTGCTGGTGGCCCTGTTGGCGCCGATCGGCTGGCTCTCCGACCTGGTCGGCCGCAAGACCGTGTACCTCGGCGGCTTCGGTGTCTTCGCCCTGGCCTCGCTCGGTGCCGGGTTCGCCGGCGGTCTCTGGATCCTGGTGGCCTGCCGGGCCGTCCAGGCGGTCGGCGGCGCGATGATGCAGGCCAACAGCGTCGCCCTGGTGGCACGCGGTGTCCCCGAGCGGGCGATGCGGCGTGCGCTGGGCATCCAGGCCGCCGCCCAGGGGCTCGGCCTGGCGCTCGGCCCGAGCCTCGGCGGGCTGCTGGTGGAGCACGCCTCCTGGCGGTGGGTGTTCTGGATCAACGTGCCGATCGGCCTGCTCGGCATCCTGGCCGGCTGGTACCTGCTGCCGCGCACCCACCCCGACCGCGCCGCTCCGGTCGGTACCGCGCGGATCGGCACCGCTTGGCCCGGCGGCGCCGCGGGCGTGACCTCGGGCGGCCCGTTCGACCTGCCCGGGCTGCTGCTGCTCACCGGCGCGTCCACCGCGCTGCTGCTCGCCCTCTCCGCCGCCTCCGGCCTGCCGCTGCCCGGCTGGGCGGTGGCCGTGCTGCTGCTCGCCGCCGTGCTGCTCGCCCTCGGGCTGGTCCGGCAGGAGCGGCGGGCCGCCCGGCCGATCCTCGCACCCGGGCTGGTCAACACCCCGGGTGTGCGGTCCGGCCTGCTGGTCGCGCTGATCGGGTACCTGCTGCTGTTCTGTCCGCTGGTGCTGGGCCCGGTACTGCTCACCGGGTCGGGTGTGCCGGTGGGCCGGGCGGGCCTGGTGATCACCCTGCTGCCGGCCGCGTTCGTGGTGGCCGCGACCGTCGGCGGCGGTCTGCTGCCCCGGGGCTGGTCGGACGTCACCCGCTGCCGCTTCGGCGCGTCCGCCGCGGGTGCCGGGCTGCTGCTGTTCGCGCTGGTTCCGGCCACCGGCACGGCGGCGGCCGCGCCGCTGCTGGTCACCGGGTACGGGCTGGGCCTGCTGCTGCCCGCCAACAACGCCCTGGTGATGCGGGCGATACCGGCGGGGTGCTCGGCGGTCGGCGGCGGCATGGTCAACATGGCGCGCAGCCTGGGTACGGCGCTCGGCACCGCCCTGCCCGTGCTCGGTGTCCACCTGGCGGGCACGGCGTCCGGCGGTCGGACGGTGCTGATCGGGCTCGCCGTCGTCGCGGCCCTCGCGGTCGCCCTGACCCGCCCGGCCCGGCGCCCCGCCCCGGCCGGTCGCCCGGTCGCCCGCTCCCGGTCGGACACCTTGTAGCCCTCCGCCCCATCGGCGCCACGCGCGGAACCGCAGGATCCACCGGCTGCCCGTTCCGCCGCCGCACGCTGCCCGGACGCACCTGGCCGTGGGGTTCAGGGGCCAACGCCGTCGTCCACCACAACGGGATGACGCGTTCCACCGATCTGGGCGGCCTGCCACTCGAACCGCGCCACCAGCCCCCGCACTGCCTGGTCACCGTCCGCCGGGCCTGACCCGCGCGCTGCGGCGAACGGCCGGGGTGCGGTGGACGGGGAGACCGTCCGCCGCACCCCGGCCGGGTGGGGCGAGCCGTTCAGGAGGCCGGGACGCCGGGGGCGGCGTCGCGCTCCTTGAGCATGTCGGTGATCAGCTGGATCTCCGAGGTCTGCCCGACCACCATGGACTGGGCGAGCCGCTTCTCGGTGTCGTTCTTCGCCAGGTCCACATAGCCCTGGGCCATCTCGACCCCGCCCTTGTGGTGTTCCAGCATCAGCTGCAGGTAGAACACCTCGGCGTCGCGCCCGCTGAGCGTGCGCAGCTTCGCCAGCTGGGTGTTGGTGGCCATGCCCGGCATCAGCGAGCCGTCGTGCGCCTGGTAGCCGTGGTCCATCGCCATCCACACCATCGGCTTGGCCGGTGAGTGCTGGGAGAGCCCCCACTGGTCGAGCCAGCCCATCATCATCCCGCGCTGGTTGGCCTGGGTGTTGATGATGTCGAAGGCCAGGGTGCGGACGGGCTCGTCGGCCGTCCGGTCCCGGACGATGAACGACAGGTCCACGGCCTGCTGGTGGTGGGTCGCCATGTCGCGGGCGAACCCGGCCTCGGGCGAGTCGGTCGCCGGCGCGGTCAGGGAGGACGAGCCGGAGGCCGACGTCCCGCTCGCCACCAGGGCGGGCACGCCGAGTGCCAGCGCCAGGGCGGCGGCCAGCGCGGCCGGCCACCAGAGCCTCCGGCGGCTCGCCGCCGGGGCCCCGTCGTCCTCGGCCGGGGCCTCGGACGCCTCGGCGGTCACATCGCCCCCATGGTGCAGGAGGCGCCGGGCTCCTGGGTCTGCTGGCCCTGGACGTACTTGGTGAAGAACTCGTTCACCCGGGGGTCGCTGGCGCTCTCCACGATCAGCTGGGTGCTCCAGGCGCTGAGGGTGATGGTGCCCTTCTCGTCCGGGTACGGGCTCATCAGCGAGTACGGGGTGGTCTTCACCTTGTCGGAGAGCGTCTTGAGGTCCTCCGGCGTGGCCTTGCCGTTGTACGTCACCCAGACCGCGCCGTGCTCCAGCGAGTGGACGGCGCGCTCGTTCTCGACCGGCTGGTCGTAGACGTGGCCCATGCAGTCCAGCCAGATCGCGTTGTGGTCGCCGCCGACCGGCGGGGTCTGCGGGTAGGTGACCTTGTCCTTGACGTGGTTGCGGCTGAGGTCGCCGAAGGTCTGCACGCCGTCGATCGGCGCGGCGGCGGCGGCCTGCTTGGCCTTCTTGTCCTGGTTGGCGTCCACCACGACCCAGGTGCCGGTGGCGATCGCGCCGACCACCAGGACACCGGCGACCACCGACGCGACGATCTTGTTCCTGCGGTCGCGGCGCTCCTCGACGGCGCGCAGCTCGGCGATCCGGGCGCGGCGGTCGAGGCCGGCCTGCTTGCCGGTCGGCTTGTTGGACTGCTTGGAGGCGGAACCCATGGGTTGTCCTTGTCCCCGCCGCGCGCTGTGGGCACGGCGGTCTGAAGAGAGAGCGGAAGGGCGGACCCGCCGGTCACCGCCCTCGGCGAAAGCCGCGGGGGACCAGGCGGTGGGCTCCGCTCAGGACCGGTGTACCTGGAGTTCGTGCAGGTCGGGCGCCGGGTGCGGGCCGACCAGAAGCCCGGCGCGGGGCAGCCGGGGCAGCGTCTCGGCCGCCTCCGTCCGGGGCGCCACCGCGGGCTGCGGCTGCGGCGGCGGGTTGGGCAGCTGGGCTTCCTGGGCGCAGTACGGGTGGCTGGAGCAGCCGTTGTTGCGCTGCGGCAGCTCGCCGTCGGCCGAGCACCAGGTCCAGTGGCGGTGGCCCCCGGCGTCCGGACGGTCGGCGGTCCGGTGGGCGGGGCCGGTGTGCGGGGCGGCGGACTGCCGGTCGGGCCCGCCCGCGCGGGCCTGGCGTACGCCGGGCGCCCCCGTCGCCCCGGCGGCCGGACCGACGAGGGTGGTGGTCAGGGCGGTCGTGGCCGCGGCGGCCACCTGCGAAGAGGCGTGGCGGTGGCCCGTGACCGCCTGGGCCTGCCCCGCGCACGGCAGTGAGGTGAGCAGCCCGACCAGCAGCAGGATCCACAGCGCACCCACCGGGTGGCCCGTGAGTGCGGCCCTCCCCGGTCGGGGTGATCTGGGGGCCGACGCGGTCATGCGCACATTTAATCAGCCGAACGGGTGAACCGATGCCCCTGCTCCGGGGCCATTTTCGGCGGCCGACGGACCGGAACGTCCCGGAAACGCCCTGCTCGGGACGGTTCCGGTAAGCACGAATGGAACGGCGGCGGAACCGGGGGCGAACCCGGGGACCGACCCGGTGGCCGGGATCATCCGATCAGTGCGTGTCCGTGTCCGGTTGTCGCCGAAACCCGGACAGCGTCGTTGCACTTGGGGAGAATGACGTCGAGTCCGGCCCCGCCGGGGGCGGCGCGACCACGGACCGACCAGGAGCCGCCAGATGAGCAATCAGGGTGCACCCGCGAAGCAGCAGCAGCGGTCGGAGGACGGCTGGTGGGATGCGGTCTACCAAGGCCCGGCGGGCACCCTTCCCGACACCCCGGACGCCGTGTCGGGGGAGGGCAGTGTCGACGACTGGTTCGAGACGGCGGCCGGGTTGATCGGCCGGCAGCGGACGGGCGAGCCGGCGGTTCCGGCGGCGGACGCCGCGGTGGCGGAGGTGCCGGCAGCGCCGGAGCCGGCCGAGCCCCCGGCGGCCGAGGAGCCGGCCGAGGAGCCGGCCGAAGCGGCGCCGCTGTCGGAGGTGGCGCCGACGGGGGACGAGGGGCCGGCGCGGGACAGCATCGACGACTGGTTCGACACCGCGGCCGGGGTGATCGGCCAGCAGCCCGCTGCGGAGGAGACCCACAGGTTCCCGGCCCCGTCCTGGGCGGCCGACGCGCGGGCCGAGGAGCCGGCGGACGCTCCGGTACCGGCGGCGGAGCCCGAGGCCGTACCCGAGCCCGAGCCTGTTCTCCAGAAGCCGGAGCCGGTGCCGGTTGCCCAGAAGCCGGAGCCCGAGCCCGCGTCGGAGCCCGCCCCGGTCCTGACGAAGCCCGAACCCGAACCCGCCCCGGCCGTCCGGCCACCCGCCCCCGAGGCGGCTGCCCCCGCTCCCGCGCTCTCCGCGCCCCGCCCCACCCCCCGCTCGCCGCGCCCCGGCGCCGGGCCCGTCGTGCCGCACGTCGGTGAGCGCCCGCCCACGTACGGGCCGGAGCCGACCGCCGTCCCGGAGACGGCCCCCGGCACGCTGGCCGCCGTCGTGCCGGACACCGCGCTGGAGGGCGCCCAGTACGCCTCCGCCACGCTGCGCGCCGTCTCCGTCCGGGGCGACTCCGCCCGCCACCGGGGCGAGCCGCGCCGCGACACCCTGCTGGTCACCAGGTTCGGCGACGGCCCCGACGGACTGCTGCTCGCGGCCGTCGGCAGCTTCGACCGCTCCGCCACCGAGTCCGCGACCGCCCCGGGCGCCGAGCCCGGGACCGGCACCGCCACCGACGCCGCCCCGGAGGCCGTCGCCACGGCTACCGCCGAGGCCTGCCGCCAGCTCGCCGCCGCGATCGGCCGCAGCCGGTCCGGGCTTGCCGCCGACCTCCGGGACGGCGCCCGCGACCGGCTCCGGTACGGACTCCAGCGGCTGGCCACCAGCGCCGCCGCCCCGCTGCGCGCGCTCGCGCCCCGGGCGGAGGGCGACGACGCGCCGTCCCCCGCCTCGCTGCACTGTCTGCTGCTCTCGCTCGACCCGGCGGCCACCTACCGGGCGGCGTTCGGGGTCGGTCCCGGCGGGCTGTTCCTGCTGCGCTCGGGCCACTGGATCGACGCCTACGCGGCCCGTCTGCTGCACCACCCGGACGGCCAGCCGCCGCTGCCCGACGCCCCGGTGCCGGAGCCGCGCCCGTTCCGCTTCCGGATGGTCCCGGCCACCCCGGGTGACATCCTGCTGCTCTGCAGCCCGGGCCTGGCGCGTCCGATCGCCGACGAACCGGCCGTCGCCCACTTCCTCGCCGCCCACTGGGCCCACCCCCACCCGCCGGGCACCGTGGACTTCCTCCGCCAGGTGCAGGTCCGCGCCAAGGGGTACGCCGACGACCGCACGGCGGCCGCGATCTGGACGGAGTGAGCGGGGCGAGCGGTCAGTTGGCCGCCCCCAGCAGGGCCCGGCAGGCCGAATCCGCCAGGTGCAGCGCCTTGGTGCGGCGCGCGCCGGGCAGCCCGAGGGCGAGCGGGACGGCGAGACCGTCCAGCAGGGCGCGGATCTGGAAGGCGCGCTCAACGGCCGGGCCGGGCCCGAAGTGGCCTGCGGCGGTGCCGTTCTCGATCAGGACGACCAGGTCCGCCTGCCACGGGGCCTCGATCTCCAGCTGCCCCTGCCGGAGTTCCTCGCTGGCGGGGGAGCGGCCCCACACCTCCACCCAGAGGATCCAGCGCGGGTCGCCCGGCCCCTCGGGCAGGTAGAGCCGGACGTACTCGCCGAGCCGCGCCCAGACGTCCGGTCCGGCGCCGGGCCGGATGCCGTCGGTCAGGGCGCCGTCGGTCGGGACGCCGTCGGTCAGGGCGGCGTGGCGGCGGGTGCCGAGCTGCTCCTCGCTCCAGCGCAGGGTCTCCAGCAGCAGCTGGTCCTTGCTGCCGAAGTAGTAGAGGAGGTGTCCGGCGCTCATCTGGAGCTGTCTGCCCAGGCCCGCCATGGTGAGTCTGGCGAGCCCGTGCTCGGCGATCGCCGCCCGCGCGGTGGCGAAGACCTCCTCGCGGGGGCGCGCCGGCCGGCGCGGGCGGGGCTCCGTCATCTGCTCGTCTCCTCTGTGCCGTGCCGTGCCTGCGTCGTGCCTGTGTTGTGGGGGCATGCCGTGCGGGCCCTGTCCGGCAGGATCGGCCGGACAGGGCCCAGTCGGGGCAGTCGGGTCAGACGGCCTTCGGCTGCTGCTGCGTGATGCAGTGGATGCCGCCGCCGTTGGCGAAGATCTCGCGGGCGTCGACCAGTTCGACCGTGCGGCCGGGATAGGCCCGGCCCAGGACGGCGGCGGCCTCCTGGTCACGGGGGTCGTCGAAGCCGCAGAGGATCACGGCGCCGTTGGCCACGTAGTGGTTGATGTAGGAGTAGTCGACCGGCTCGCCCTCCTCGTCCAGCAGGACGGTGGGGGCGGGCAGTTCGACGACCTCCAGCGGCCGGCCCTGGGCGTCGGTGGCGGCGCGCAGGACCGCCACCAGCTCCTGGCAGACCTCGTGGTCGGGGTGGGACGGGTCCGGCTGGACGTGCGCGACCACGACGCCGGGGCGGACGAAGGAAGCGACGATGTCGATGTGGCCCCGGGTGCCGAACTCGTCGTAGTCGCGGGTGAGTCCGCGCGGCAGCCAGATCGCCTTGGTGGTGCCGAGGAAGGCGTGCAGCTCGGCCTCGACCTCCTCCTTGGTCCAGTCGGCGTTGCGGCCCTCGCCGAGCTGGACGGTCTCGGTGACGAGCACGGTGCCCTCGCCGTCGACGTGGATGCCGCCGCCCTCGTTGATCAGCCGGGAGGCGAACCGCTGAACACCCGTCAGTTCGCCGATGTGCTCGGCGATGTGCTGGTCGTTGTCCCAGCGGGCCCAGGACTGCGCGCCCCAGCCGTTGAAGATCCAGTCGGTGGCGGCGACCGAGCCCCTGTCGTCGATCAGGAAGGACGGGCCGATGTCGCGCATCCAGGCGTCGTCCAGCGGGCGCTCGACGATCTCGACCTCGGGGGCGACGTACTTGCGCGCCTCCTCGGTCTCACCGGTGTTGACGACCAGGGTCACCGGCTCGTACCGGACGATGGTGTTGGCCACCCGGGCCCAGGCCTCGCGGCCGGCGTGCAGGTGCTCCGGGCTGTCGAAGGTCGGGTTGGCGGTCGGGAACGCCATCCAGGTGCGGTCGTGCGGGTGCCACTCGGCGGGCATCCGGTAGCCGAGCGAGGCGGGGGTCGGGGTCATCGTCAAGTCCTAAGGCGGGTGAGGGCGTTCAGAGGAAGTACAGGCGGCTGAGCGAGACGCTGTCGGCGGGCTCGGAGCGCAGCGGGGAGCCGTCGAGGGAGACCAGCCCGGTCTCGGTGACCTGGACGTCGCCGATCCGGGCGTTGCGCACCATGTCGCGCGGGCCGATGCCACGGGTGTTCCGGACGCCGACCCGGCGCCGCCGGGTGGGCATGCCGTCGGCCGGGCGGTCCAGGTACGCGCCGTCGGCGGCGGCCTGGGCGACGAAGGCGACGGAGAGGTCGGCGGCGGTCGCGCCGTGGGCGCCGAACTGGGGGCCGAGGACGAGGGGTTCGCAGCGGTCGGTGGAGGCGTTGGGGTCGCCGACCACGCCGTAGGCGGGGAAGCCGGCCTTCAGGACGAGCTGCGGCTTGGCACCGAAGTGGTCGGGGCGCCAGAGCACGATGTCGGCGAGCTTGCCGATCTCGATGGAGCCGACCTCGTGGGCCAGGCCGTGGGCGATCGCCGGGTTGATGGTGAGCTTCGCGATGTAGCGGAGCACGCGCTCGTTGTCGTCGCCGCCGTCGGTGGTGCCGTAGGAGCCGGTGCCGTCGAGCGGGCCGAGCTCGGCCTTCATCTTGCCGGCCATGGCGAAGGTGCGGCGGACGGTCTCGCCGGCGCGGCCCATGCCCTGGGCGTCGGAGGAGGTGATGCCGATGACGCCGAGGTCGTGGAGGACGTCCTCGGCGCCCATCGTGCCGGCGCGGATCCGGTCGCGGGCCATCGCGGCGTCACCGGGGAGGTCGACCTTGAGGTCGTGGGCGGAGACGATCATGCCGAAGTGCTCGCCGAGGGCGTCACGGCCGAACGGCAGGGTGGGGTTGGTGGAGGAGCCGATGACGTTCTCCACACCGGCCATCTTCAGCACGTTGGGGACGTGTCCGCCGCCGCAGCCCTCGATGTGGAAGGCGTGGATGGTCCGGCCCTCCAGCACCTTCAGCGTGTCCTCGACGGAGAGGCACTCGTTGAGGCCGTCGGTGTGCAGGGCGACCTGGACGTCGTACTCCTCGGCGACCCGCAGCGCGGTGTCCAGCGCGCGGGTGTGGGCGCCCATGTCCTCGTGGACCTTGAAGCCGGAGGCACCGCCCTCGGCCAGCGCCTCGACCAGCGGCGCCGCGTCGGAGGACGAGCCCCGGCCCAGGAAGCCGATGTTGACCGGCCAGGCGTCGAAGGCGTTGAACGCGTGCCGCAGCGCCCAGGGCGAGTTGACGCCGACGCCCCAGACCGGGCCGAACTCCTGGCCGATGATCGTGGTCACGCCGGAGGCCAGCGAGGCCTCCATGATCCGCGGCGAGAGCAGGTGGACATGGGTGTCGACGGCGCCGGCGGTGGCGATCAGGCCCTCGCCGGAGACGATCGTGGTCCCGGTGCCGACGACGACGTCGACGCCGTCCAGGGTGTCGGGGTTGCCGGCCCGGCCGATGGAGGCGATCCGGCCGTCGATCAGGCCGATGGAGGTCTTGCGGATGCCCTGGACGGCGTCGATGACCAGGACGTTGCTGATCACGACGTCGCAGGTGTCGCGGACGGCGGCGGCCTTGAGGTGCAGGCCGTCGCGGGCGGTCTTGCCGAAGCCGGCCAGGAACTCCTCACCCGGCGCCTGCGAGTCCGACTCCACCCGGACGATCAGTCCGGAGTCCCCGAGCCGGACCCGGTCCCCGGCCCGCGGGCCGTGCACCGAGATGTAGTCGTGGGGGGTGATGGCACTCATGCTCCGGCCTCGCTTCGCTCGTCGGCCCGCGTCCCCGCGGCGGCCGTGTCCATCTGTCGGCTCCGTCCGCTCACGACTGCACCTCGGCGTCGTCGAAGCCGGTCAGGTAGCCGGTGGCGCGCGCCTTCGCCAGGGCGGCCTCCTTCGCGCCGGGCGCGTCCAGCGGGCCGTCGACCAGGCCGGCGAAGCCGATCGCGACCCGCTCGCCGGCGATCGGGACGAGGCCGACCTCCACGGTGGCACCCGGGTCGAAGCGGACCGAGGAGCCGGCCGGTACCGCCAGATGGGTGCCGTAGGCGGCGGCGCGGTCGAAGGCCAGGCGCGGGTTGGACTCGAAGAAGTGGAAGTGCGAGGTGACCGAGATCGGCACCGCGGAGGTGTTGTGGACGGGCAGCAGCACCGTCTCCTCGACCGGGTCGTAGCCCGCGCCGTCACCGAGCAGCGTGCCGCCGGGGGCCTCGTGGTCGAGCGATCCCGCGCCCTTGAACGGGTCGTTGACCACGGCCAGCCGGGTGCCGTCCTCGAAGACCGCCTCGACCTGGACCACGGTGACCACGTCCGCCACACCGGGCAGCACGTCCTCGGCGCCGAGCACGGAGCGCCCGGCCTCGATCGCCTCGGCGAGGCGCCGGCCGTCCCGGGCGGCCTCGCAGACGGTGTCCGCGATCAGGGCGTGCGCCTCCGGGATGTTGAGGCGTACGCCCCGGGCGCGGCGGGCGCGGGCCAGCTCGGCTGCTGTGAAGATCAGCAGCCGGTCCCGCTCGGTGGGGGTCAGTCGCACGGTTCCTCGCTCGCGGTCGCCGGGGGAATGACGTTAGAACGGCGTTCAAACATCTCGGGTCATTGAACCCGGACCCGGCCGCCCTGTCCAGCGTTGCCCGTCCCCGGACGTTCGGCTCGCCGGGCACCGCCATCGGGTCCGCGGCGGGCCGGGGGCGGCGTACGCGGGCGCGGCGGGCCGCGGCCCGGCTTCGAAAATGGCTTGTACGCATCGCAAACCTGTCCGGCCCGGGCAGTTGGATCACGCCGGCCACCCCGTGCCCCTTTCACCCCAGGTGATCGGACGCACACTGTTGAAAGCGCCGCAGGCTGGGCATGAGGATGAGTGGTCAGAACGAGGGGGCCACCCGGTCGGCAGGGGATCCGGCAGCGGGAGCCCGGATTGAGGGCGGGGGCATGTGTTGATGGACGGTCAGTCGCGATTCCCGCGGCAGCGGACGAGTTCGGGGGACGCATTTCGGCCGAGGCCCCAGGGGGGCGGGCCCGGGGCGTCCGGCCTGCCGGGCACCACCGGGCGGGCGGGCCCGGCACTGCCGAGTGCTCCGGCACCCGGCTGCGCGCTGCACCGCCGGCTGCATCTGACGCTGGAGGCGGCCGACCTGGTCGCGGTCGGGGCGGTGCGCAGCCGGCTGAGGTCCGCGCTGCGGATCTGGGGGGTGCCCGAGCTGGCCGACACGGCCGAGCTGCTCTCCTCCGAGCTGGTCACCAACGCGCTCCTGCACACCGGCCAGGGCGCGGCGTTCGACGCGGCGCTCGGCGCCGACCTGCGGCTGCGGATCGAGGTCCAGGACGGCACCACCCGGCTGCCCCGCCGCCGCGACCCGGAGGGCGAGTACGCCACCTCGGGGCGCGGGCTGCTGCTGGTCGAGGCGCTGGCCGACTCCTGGGGGGTGCAGCTGCGCGGGGACGGCAAGGTCACCTGGTTCGAGCTGGCCTCGCCCTGACCGAGGCGGGCCCGGACGGGCGGGCGCCCCGGCGGCCGTGCCCGGCCCGGACCGGTGGGCCGGGGCCGGCCTTGGAAGATCAGGTCGTTCGCCGCCGAACGGCGCCCGTGACGGAAGGCCGGGCGGAAGATTTCCGGCCCGTTGCCATTGCCGCTCGGCCGAACATTGGACAGGATGGTGGGAATGTGTGCCCGCGTGCGGGAAGCAGCGGGGAGCCATCACCTCGACTGACCACCGTCCGTCGGCACCGTCCGATCCAGCACCACCCACCACACCGCCATGCGGCCCGCCCGGACGGTCGGCGCGGTCCACCACGGCAGCGGCAGGAGCAGCATGCCCACTGAGCCCGAGTCACCGGGGCCGGCGCTTCCTCCCGGCTCGTCCACGGCCGGGTCGGGGCGGGCGAGACCACCCGCCCAGGCGGCGCGCAGGCACGCGCTGCGGACGGCACCGGGGCTGGCGGCCGGGCGGCTGGCGCCGATGCTCTCCGGCGGCCTGCCGATCTCCTCCGGGGACTCCACGCCGGACTGGCTGGAGCCCGCGATGGCCGCCAACGGCATCGGCTCCTTCGACTGGGACATCCGCCGCGACGTCCTGGAGGGCGACCAGCGGGCCTGCGCCATCATCGGCCTGGACGCCGCGGACAAGAGCCGCTTCGACCGCACCTCCGCCTCCTTCCTGGCCCTGCTGCACCCCGAGGACGCCCCCGTGGTGCGCCGCCGGGTCGAGCGCGCGGTGGCCGAGCTGGGCCAGTGCGGCGCCTACTACCGCACGGTCGGGCCGAGCGGGGCGATGAAGGCGGTGCGCTTCCGCGGCCGGGTGCTCGCGGACGCCTTCGGCCGCGCCTCACGGATGGTCGGCTTCGTCTGGGACGCCACCGTCGAGCTGCACAAGCGCGACCGCGCCGACCGGCTGGCCCTGCTGCGCGAGGAGCGCTCACGGTTCATCAAGGAGGCCGCCCGCGCGCTCTCCGAGGCCGTCACCGTCCGCGACGTCGCCCGGGTCTTCACCGAGCTGCCGCTGCCCGGCCTGCCGCCGGACGGCCTGGTGCTGGCCGCCTTCGAGGCGGGCCGGGTCCGGGTGCTCGGCGCCTCCGGCTACCGGCCGGGGGAGATCTCCGGTTACGACCGCTCGGTGCTGCCCGTCGCCCACCCGGCGGCCGAGGCGCTGCGCAACCGCGCGCCGGTCTTCGTCACCGGCCGCGAGGAGTACCGCGAGCGCTACCCGGAGGTGTGGGAGTCGACCAGCCGGAGCGGCCGCGGCTCCTGGGCGTTCCTGCCGCTGGTGGCCAGCGGCCGGGCGATCGGCGTCTGCCTGGTCAGCTTCGACGACGACCGCCAGCTGGACGCCGACGAGCGCACCCTGCTCTCCACCCTGGGCGGCCTGGTCGCCCAGTCGCTGGCCCGGGCCCGGCTGCACGACGCCGAGCACGAGCTGGCGGCCGGCCTGCAACGGGTGATGCTGCCGCGCAGCGTGCCGTCGGTGCCCGGCGTCACCACCGCCGTCCGCTATCTGGCCGCCGGTTCGGGGCTCCAGATCGGCGGCGACTGGTACGACGTGGTCCCGCTGCCCGGCGGGCACGTCGGCCTGGTGATCGGCGACGTCCAGGGGCACGACGTGCACGCCGCCGGGATCATGGGCCAGCTGCGGATCGCCCTGCGGGCGTACGCCGCGGAGGGCCACCCGCCGGCCGCCGTGATGGCCCGCGCCTCGCGCTTCCTCGCCGACCTGGACACCGACCACTTCGCCACCTGCACCTACGCCGAGGTGAACGTCGACTACGGCGTGGTCTACGCCGTCCGGGCCGGCCACCTCGACCCGGTGGTCCGCCGGGCCGACGGCACCGCCGCCGTCCAGCCGGTCGCGGGCGGTCTGCCGCTGGGCATCGCCTCGGACGAGGAGTACCGCGTCACCCGGTTCAGCCTGGACCCGGGCGAGACGGTGTTGCTCTGCACCGACGGCCTGGTCGAGGCGCGCGGCATGGATCTCGACGACGGCATCGCCCGGCTCACCCGGGCGCTCGCCGGCCCGGTCGCGGCCGGGGAGGAGAGCGCCCGTGACCCGTTGGAGGACCTCGCGGACCGGATCGCCTCCCAGGCCGCCGACTCCAGCGAGCGCGAGGACGACATAGCGCTGCTGCTCCTGCGCTGGGACGGCCCGGCGGGCGGCCTGGCCGCCCAGCAGCTCCGCCGCCGGATCGGGCAGGCCGACCTCGCCCGGATCTCCGAGGTGCGGGCCGAACTGTGCGACGCGCTGCGCCGCTGGGGTGTGGCCGAGCTGGTCGACACGGCCGAGCTGCTGGCGTCCGAGCTGGTCACCAACGCCATCCGGCACACCGACCGGGATGCGATGTTCACCGCCCGGCTCTACCGCGAGCCGACGGCCGACGGCGGCCGGGCCCGGCTCCGGGTCGAGGTGGAGGACGAGTCGGACCTCTGGCCGACCCGCCGGACACCGGGGGAGCAGGCGTCCTCCGGCCGCGGGCTGATGCTGGTCGAGGCGCTGGCGGACGGCTGGGGCGTGGAGCCGCGGGGCACCGGCAAGCGGATGTGGTTCGAGCTCACCGCGACGCCCGCGGCCTGAGGCCGGGGCCGGAGCCGGGGCCTGTCGGACAGGCCCCGGGCCGACCTCAGCCGAACTGCTGCTCCAGGTCCTTCAGCTTGCGCTCCAGCGAGTCCAGCCGGGGCAGTGCCACGGTGTCCTCCTCCACGGTGAGGTCGATGGTGCGCCGGTCAGGTCGGGCCGGCAGGCCCGGCTTGACCACGGTGCCCTCGGCGGCGGGCGCCGCGGCCGGCCCCGGTGGCTCGACGGCGGTCCGGTCGGTCGAGGGGCCGGCGGCTATGGCGGACTCCGAGCCGGACTCCAGCTGCCGGGCCGGTCCGCCGCGCTGGCGCCAGACGCTGTTGGTGCGGTTGATGGCCCTGATCTCGGCCCGCTCGCGGCGGCCGGCCAGCTTGCGGCGCTCGCGCTCGGCGCTCTTCTCCCGTTTGTCCTCGCGGACCTCGTCGACCGCCTCGTCCAGGCTCCGGACGCCCTCCAGCAGCATCAGCGACCAGGCAGCGTAGGTCTCGCGCGGGGCGCGCAGCCAGCGGACGATGCGGATCTGCGGCAGCGGGCGCGGGACGAGACCCTGCTCGCGCAGGGCGGCCCGGCGGGTCTGCTTGAGCGCGCGGTCGAACAGGACGGCCGCCGAGAGCGACATCCCCGCGAAGAACTGCGGGGCGCCGGCGTGGCCGAAGCCGCGCGGGGCGTGCACCCAGTTGAACCAGGCGGAGGCGCCGGCGAACAGCCAGACCAGCAGGCGCGAGCCGAGCGCGGCGTCACCGTGGCTGGCCTCGCGGACGGCGAGCACCGAGCAGAACATCGCCGCGCCGTCCAGGCCGAACGGCACCAGGTACTCCCAGCCCCCGGAGAGGTTGAGGTTCTGGATCCCGAAGCCGACCAGTCCGTGGAAGGAGAGCGCGGCGGCGACGGCGGCGCAGCAGAACAGCAGGGTGTACGAGGCGGCGCCGTAGAGCGATTCCTTGCGCCGGCGCCGTTCCTCGGACCGCTCCCAGGAATCCGGGCCGCTGGAGGTGGTGGGGCCGCCCCGGTTCCGGGCCAGGGCCACCAGGAGGGCGGTGACCAGCAGCACCGCGACGGCGGTGATGGCCCAACCGAGCGGTATGTCGGACATTTTCATCGCCTGGACCAGCCTCGCTTTCCTGCGTCGCTTTCCGCCGCCGTGACGGTGGGGACCATCATGACGGATAAGCGGCCGGAGAATGACTGACTCGCCCTCAATGCGCTGGTGAGGGGGATTTCTGGGGCAAATTCAATATCATTGTCGCATTAATTTGGGGTGGTTATTTCCCGGAATTCCGGGCTTGGCGCACTCTGCCCCGATGCGTATTCGGTCATCCTTGCGTCAACCCCGTGCCACCCGGGGGCAGCCGCCGCACATGGCCTCGGGCCGGACGGTGTAGACGAGGCAGCAGCTCGCCCGGGTCCGGTCGGCGGTCCGGGCGTCCTGGGTGTCCTGGGCATTCGGGGCGTCAGGGCCGGGGCGCGCTCCGGAGGTGAAGCCCGCGCCGGGCGTGAAGGGCGCGGGGGCGCCGGTACCCGAGCGTCCCGCGCCCGGTGCGCACGCCGGGAGCTCCGGCGTGAGCAGCGCGGAGAGTTCGGCGCGGGCCCGCTCCTCCTCGCCGAGCAGCCGGCCGACGTACCAGAGGCCCTCCACCACCGCGTCCGTCGCCATCGCCCAGAGCGTGCGCGGGCCGCGCCGTACCTGCGGGCGGAAGGCGGCGAGCACCGGCGTCAGGAGGTCGGCCAGGGCCGCCCGGAGCCCGGCGGCCAGCGCGGGCCCGTCGGGTACCGTCCGGGCGCCGCGCAGGCCGGCGGCGGGGTCGTCGGGCAGGCAGAGGAAGGCCTCCGGGCGGACCGTCAGCTCGCCGGTGCCACGGCGCACCGAGACGTCCCCGGGGGTGAGCAGCGGCACCCGGCGCTCCAGGAACCACGGCAGGGTGGCGAGCACCGAAACCGGCCAGACGAAGCGGTGCAGACCGAAGCCGGCCGCCACGTCCGGGCGCAGCGGGCGGCCGTACCGGGCCAGGCCCTGCCGGGCGTCATGGGCGATCAGCTCGCGCAGCGCCTCCGGGCGGGCGAGCAGATCGGCGCCGGAGACCCAGCCGTCGCCGCTGCGCGGCGGGGCGCAGTACACCCGCAGGGCGGGGAGCAGTCCGGTGAGCCGGCCGTAGCTCGCGGCGCAGGGGGCGGGGGCGCCCGGGATGAGGGTGACGGCGTGCGCGGGGGTGGTGCGGGGGGCGTGCGGCGCGGGGCCGGGCCGGGTGCTGCTCGCGGTCATGGGGCGGGCCCTATCGGGTCGACCGGAGACCGCCCGGGACCGCCCGGCCCGCCCCGGACGGTGCGGACTCCGGCCGGGCCCGGCCGGGCGGGGCCTGGCGGAGCCCGGGAACGGCGAGGCGAGCCGGCCGGGGCACTGCTCACCCCGGCCAGGTTAGGCTCACCTTAGCTGATGGTTCCCCGGGCCTCCCGCCCGACGCGTCCGTCCGGGGGCGTGACCAGTGGGCGCACCGCGCTCAGCTGGCGCGCGAGCCACACCGGTACGCCCCCGAGCGCCTGGACCAGCCGGGCCGCCTCGGCCCGCAGCCGGACGGCCTCGTCCGGCTCGACGACCTCGGCCAGCGCGGCCAGCGCGGGCGCGACACCCACCGTGAAGCCGAGCTGTTCGCGCAGCCGCAGTGAGGCGTCGAACCCCTCCCGGGCCCGGTCGTGGTCCCCGGTGGCCAGCGCCAGCGCGGCCAGGTGCCGCCAGGTGTAGGAGCGCAGCAGCTCGTCCCCCCGCTCGCCCGCGCCCTCGTGCGCCCGGCGGTAGGCGATCCAGGCCGCCGTCGGGTCGCGCAGCAGGTTCTCGGCGACCAGCCCCCGGCGGAAGTCCAGCAGCGGCCGCCCGGGGGCGTCCGGCGGCAGCAGCGCGGAGGTGCGGCCGAGCGCCGCCTGCGCCTCGTCCAGCCGGTCCCGCGGGCCGAGCACGCTGGCCACGTACGCCAGGAAGCCGCGGGCGCAGGAGGCCGCCGCGCGCTGTTCGGTGGTGGCCACCACGGCCTCGGCCAGCCGCAGTGCCTGCTCCGCCTGGGGCCAGTGGGCCGCGGTGAACAGGCATTGTTCGATGAGGAGTTCGGCCCGGCCGAGCGCTGCCCCGGGGTCGCGCTCGGCGGCCGGGCGTAACAGCTCCGCGGCCTCCTGCCAGCACGCCCGGGACCGCAGCCGCCACACGGTGTCCCCCGGCTCCTGGGGCGCTGTCGGCCCCCGTCCGTCCTGGCCGCTCGGGCCCGATCCGTGCTCCGACAACGCCACCTCCTTGTGCGCGCCATCCAGCAGGACACAGGCCTCCCCCCGAGGCCCGCGTTGTGGCGGCAATTCAACACGGGGGTGAGCTTGTGCACCAGATCACGAGCGCAGGTTGTTGCGGTCGGCTTGTTGTGGCCGGTTCGTCGGGGCCGACGGCGGTGGGGCCCGGGCCCGCCCCGGGGCCCCCCCCCGGGGGGGGCCCGCGGGGGGGGCGGGGGGGGGGGGGGGGCGCCGGGGGGGGGGGGGGGGCGGCCGGGGGGGGGCGCCGGGGGGGCGGGGGGGCGGGGGGGGGGTGGTGGGGGGGGGGGGGGGGGGGGGGGCGGGGGGGGGGGGGCGGGCCCCCCCGCCCCCCCCCCCGGCCGGTGGGTCACCGGCGGGGCGGACGGTCCGGCCGGTGGGCCGCCGGTGTGGCAGGGCGTCCGGCCGGTGAGTTCACCGGTGCGGCAGGGCGTCCGGCCGCCGGGTCAGGAGGTCCAGCCGGTCTCCATCAGGGCCTCGGCGGCGCCGTTGGCGGGCTGCGGCACCCCGGCCAGGTCCAGGCTGAACAGGGCGACCAGCAGCTGTTCGCCGCGGACGGTGGCCTGGTGGGAGTAGCCGGCCAGGGTGAACATCGCGGCGGCCATCTCCTCGGCGTGCAGGGTCTGCAGCCAGAGGCACTCCACCGACTTCACGTCGGCCGGCTCGGTCCAGGTGTCCACCTGGGCGACCATCCGGCTGCCGAGCAGGGTGACCCCGTCGCGCTCCTGGGCTTCCGTCAGCTCCAGGTCGTCGAAGCCCAGCCACTCCAGATAGCGGGCGGCGGTGAACACCGCGTCCTGCGAGGTGCGCACCGGGTGCGGGCGGAACGGCGCGCGCCGCCGCCAGGGCGTGGCCGCGGTGCCGGACCCGGCCGGCGGGGTCGGGACCGGGGCGCCCAGCGGGTGGGCCGGCTGCGGGCGGGTGCCCTGCGGGCCGGTGCTGCCGAGCGGCCCCGCGGTCGCACTGCCGCCCAGCCGGGTGGTGCGGTCCACCGGCAGCCGGACGGTGGCGCCGCAGTTGCAGGTGAACTCGGGCTGGGGCCACTGGTCGGAGCGGCCGCAGTGCGGGCAGCGCATGTTCAGCCAGGAGTCCTCCCAGGAGCGGAACCGCACCTGGACCGGCACGCCGCCGCGCAGCAGCGGCACCTTCAGCGAGGCGCCGCAGGGGCAGGGCAGCGACGGCGGCTCGTACAGGTGCTCGCGGCGGCAGGCGGGGCAGCGGATCGCCCGGGCGCCACCGCCCGCCCCCGGCCCGTGCTGCGCGGGGTCGCGCCCGGTGAAGTCGTCGGGCAGTCCGGACATCGAGGGCACCGTCCGTTCGAGTCGGGAGGAAGGACGTGTCCCATGCTCCCCGAAACGCGGGGGCCGTGGCGCGGAATGGGGCAATCCTCAGGGACAGATCAGGGGTGTGCGGCCGATCTCTCCCCGGTGAGGAGGAGCCGCTCTCACCTCGGCGGGGGAGCGGGCGCCCCGGCCCAGGCCGGAGGCGGTCACCCGGCGGCCCAGCGGGCGAGGTCGGCCCGGGTGTCGAGGTCGTCCGGGACGGCGATATCGGCGCATTCGACCAGCGCGACTTCGTCGGCGTGCGCCCCCAGTAGTGCGCGTGCTCCGGTGTCGCCGGTCGCGCCCGCCGCCGCCTCGGCGAAGTACCGGGCGCCGATCAGCACCGGGTGCCCGCGCCGCCCGCCGTACGCCGCCGCGGCCAGGTCCGCGCCCGCCCGGTGGGCCGTCAGCAGCCGGGCCACCGCGGCCGGGGTGACCCCGGGGGTGTCCACCAGCATCACCAGCGCGGCCGAGGCCTCCGGTGCCAGCGCGGCCAGCCCGGCGCGCAGTGACGAACCCATGCCGTCCGCCCAGTCCGGGTTGTCCGCCAGTCGGCAGCCCGGCAGATGGGCGGTGGCCCGCACCCGCTCCCGGGCCGCGCCCAGCACCACCGCCACCTCCGTGCAGCCGCCGGCCCGGACCACCGCCACCGCGTGCTCCACCAGCGGCCGGCCCCGGTACCGGACCAGGGCCTTGGGCCGACCGCCCAGCCGCCGTCCGCCCCCCGCGGCCAGGACCAGTGCGGCCACGGGTCGTTCACTGTTCCGCATGTGCCCAGCCTGCCCGTCCGCGGCGCCGCCGCGCAGCCGGTCCCCGGCCCGGTACCGGAATGTGAGCTTCGACATGCTCGAACGCTTCGCGTTGCGCCGCCTTGACGGGGTGTCGGGCGGCTGGTCTGCTGGGTCGCCGTCAGCCGCCCACCACCTCGGGAGTCATCCGTGCCCGCCCGCCGTACCGCCCTCTCCGCCACCGCCGTGTTCCTGATATCCACCCTGGCGCTGGCCGGCTGCTCCGGCGCCAAGAAGTCGTCCACCGACGGTGCCGCGTCCTCCGGGGCGCCGGCCGCCGCCGGGGACCTGGGCACCAGCCCGCTGCAGAACCCCGACGGCACCAAGCCCGGCCTGGCGCCGCTGACCTCGCCCGAGGACCAGAAGGCCGGCCGGGACATCATCGGCAAGGTCGCCACCGCCGCCAACGGCTCCAAGGACGGCTACGACCGCAACGAGTTCGGCCCCGCCTGGACGGACAACGTGGACGGCGTCCCGTTCGGCCACAACAGCTGCGACACCCGCAACGACCTGCTCGCCCGCGACGGCAAGTCGCTGGAGCGCAAGGACGGTTCGAACTGCGTGGTCACCGCGATGACCATCTACGACCCGTACACCGGCAAGACCGTCCAGTGGACCAAGCAGCAGGCCACGAAGATCCAGATCGACCACGTGATGCCGCTCTCCTACGACTGGCAGATGGGCGCGTCCAAGTGGGACAAGGCCAAGCGCGTGCAGATCGCCAACGACCCGCTCAACCTCATCCCGGCCGACGGCTCGCAGAACGCCTCCAAGGGTGACTCCGGTCCGGCCTCCTGGCTGCCGGCCAACACCGCGATCCGCTGCTCCTACGCGGTGCGCTTCGCCCAGGTCTCGCTGAAGTACCAACTCCCGGTCACCGAGGCGGACAAGAAGGCCATGCTGCAGCAGTGCGGCGGTTGACGAAACGTTTCATCAGCCTTTGTCCTTATGTGCGGAGGCTTTGATGGGGGCGTGGTGGCGGCGCGGCGATAACGATATGACTCATGTGATGACCGGGTGATATTCGTGTGCGGTGCACTCGATGATCATCCGGTTCTCCCGGCGCGCGCTGCCCGCCGCCGTCGCCGCCGCCCTCCTGGCCGGCTGCACCGGCTCCGGCGGGACGGACACGGCCTCCACCGCGTCCGCCACCGCACCGAGCCCCGCCACGACGCCCACCCCGACCGCGACGCCCACCCCGACGCCCACGCCCACCGGCGCGGCGGACCCGGCGCTCAAGGCGTTCTACGGCCAGCAGCTCAACTGGGCGCCCTGCGCCGACGATCCGGCGACCAAGAAGGTCGACGAGTCGGCGGTGCAGTGCGCGACCCTCAAGGTCCCGCTCGACTACGCCCACCCGGCGGGCGACGCGATCGACGTCGCGCTCTCCCGGATTCCCTCCGCCAGGCCGGACCAGCGGGTCGGCTCCCTGCTGGTCAACCCCGGCGGGCCCGGCGGCTCCGGCGTCCGCATGGTCCAGACCGGGCAGACGGACTACGACGGGCCGCTGCACGACCACTTCGACGTGGTCGGCTTCGACCCGCGCGGCGTCGGACGCACCAGCCCCGTCAACTGCCTGGACGACAAGGCCCGCGACGGGTGGCTCACCACCGACGAACCCGGCGACGCCCACGGCAAGACCCTCGCCGACGCCTGCCAGGCCAAGTACGGCAAGGCGCTGCCCTTCCTCGGCACCCGCGACACCGTCCGGGACATGGACGTCCTGCGCGGGGCCCTCGGTGACGAGAAGCTCAACTACCTCGGCCTCTCCTACGGCACCTACCTCGGCAGCATCTACGCCGAGGAGTTCCCGGACCGTACCGGCCGACTGGTCCTGGACGGTGCCACGGACCGGTCCGTGCCGCTGATCCAGCACAACATCGACCAACAGGCCGGGTTCGAGCGGGCGTTCCAGGAATTCGCCGCCGACTGCGTCAAGCAGAAGGGCTGCCCCCTCGGCAAGGACCCGGACAAGGCCGCGCAGAAGCTCGCCGGCTTCCTCGACGGGCTCAAGGACCACCCGCTCACCGCCACCAACGGGCGCACCGTCACCGCCAACGCCGCCTGGACCGGTGTGATCGACAACCTCTACGGGGGCGAGAAGGCCCGCGCCGACCTGCGCGCCATCCTGACCCTGGCCATGGAGCACGACAAGGGCGACTACCTGCTCACCCTTGCCGACGACTACAACAAGCGCGACGAACAGGGCCACTACGGCGTCTCCGCCGACGCCTACACCGCCATCCACTGCGCGGACGCCGCCATGGCGCCCACGGACGCGGAGCTCCAGGCGGCCCTCGCCGAGCTCGCCGCCAAGGCCCCGCTGATCAGCAAGCACAACCCGCTGTCGGCCCTGTTCGACCCGGACTGCCGCACCTGGCCGTTCCGTTCGGCCGAGAAGCCGCACACCGTCAAGGCCGATGGCAGCGCGCCGATCCTGGTGGTCGGCTCCACCGGCGACCCGACCACGCCGTACGCGTGGTCGGAGAAGCTGGCCGCCGGGCTCGCCCACGGCGTGCTGCTCACCCGCGAGGGCGACGGGCACACCGCGTACGGGAGGAGCGCGTGCATCCGCACCGCGGTCCACACCTTCCTGGTGGACGGCACCGTGCCGGCCGCCGGGACGCGCTGCCCGACGGACTGATGCGCCGGGCTGATGTGAGGGACTGACGTGCCGGGCCCGTCGGCCCCGCACGAGAAGGGGGCGCACCGCTGCCGCGCGGTGCGCCCCCTTCGTCATGGGGTGGTCAGGACGTCGGCGCCGTCAGGTCGTAGAGCGTGGAGCCGCCCACGGTCTTCGCGGTGAAGTGGCTCTCCACCCAGCTCTCGATCTGCGCGGTCTGCGTCTCCCGCGCCTCGCCGCCGGCGCCGCCGGGCGTCCGGCGCGAGCCTCCGCCGCCGATGAACCAGTGCACCTTGCCCTCCTGCACGTACTGCTGGAAGGCGCTCAGACTGAGCGACGGGTCGGTGCTGTTGAAACCGCCGAGGGCCATCACCGGGACGCCGGAGGCGAGTTGGTAGCTGGCGGCGTTCTGCGAGCCGCTGGTCGCGGCGGCCCAGGTGTAGCGGTCGGCGTCCTGCCTGAGCGCTTCGGCGGCCTCGCTGCCGACCTTGGCGCCGTTGAGCAGCCCGCCCATGCCGCCCGGGCCGCCCTGGCCGGTGGTGCCGTTGCCCCGGCCGCCGGCGGTACCGCGCTCGTTCCGGCCGTCGGTGCCGTCGCCGGTGCCCGCGCCCGGCCAGGCGCCGCCGAAGCCGCCGCCCGGAGCGCCCTGGCCGCCCTGCGGGGGCGTGAACGTCCCGCCGTTGGCCACGAAGGCAGGCCCGCCGGGCCCGCCGTGCCTGCCGCCACCCGGTCCGAAGGAGCCCTTCACCGACGGGCCCGCCGTCACGATCGAGCCGGTGTGCGGGGTGCCGACGGTGTCCACCGCGTACGCGGCCGGCCCGCCGAACGCCGCCGCCAGGCCCACCAGTCCCGCCACCGTGGCAAGTCGCCCGCCGAGTCGTCCGCCGACCCCCGAAGCGCCGGGCACACCCGCCGACCGTGCCGCCAGGCGTGCCGCCGGCGGACCGGCCAGTAGCAGCCCCACCGCCGCGACCAGCCCGCCGACCAGCACCGCCCAGCGCAGCCACGGAAGGAACTCCGCGCTTCGCCCGAGCAGGACGTACGCCCAGACCGCCGTCACCGCCAGGGTGCCGGCCAGCACCGCCGCGTACGGCAGCCGGTGCCGGGCCCGCCAGAGCCCGTCCGCGCCCATGCCGACCAGGGCGGCCACCGCGGGCGCGAGCGCCACCGTGTAGTACTGGTGGAAGATGCCGGACATGAAGCTGAAGGTCAGCGCGGTGCAGAGGAGCCAGCCGCCCCAGACCAGGAAGGCCGCGCGGGCGGTGTCGGTACGGGCGTAGCGGCGGGTCGCCCAGAGCCCGAGGAGCAGCAGGATCAGCGCGGCCGGCAGCAGCCAGGCGATCTGCCCGCCGACGTCGCCGTCGAACAGCCGGGTGATGCCGGTCTCGCCCCAGCCACCGCCACGCGTGCTGCCGGCCACCGCGCCGGGCATTCCGCCGGGCATCGCGCCGGGGACCTCTGTCATCCCGGTCGGGAACCGGCCGCCGCCCACGCTGCCGGTCTCGTTGCCGTTGAGGCGGCCGAAGCCGTTGTAGCCGAAGGTGAGGGAGAGGAAGCTGTCGTCCTGCGAGCCGCCGATGTACGGCCGGGCCGAGGCCGGCACCAGTTCGACCACCGCGACCCACCAGCCGCCCGCGACCACCATCGCCAGCCCGGCGGCCAGCAGTTGGCGCGCCCGTCGCCAGAGCCCGGTCGGCGCCACCACCAGGTAGACCACCGCGAAGGCGGGGAGCACCAGGAAGGCCTGGAGGGTCTTGGTGAGGAAGCCCAGCCCGAACATCACCCCGGTGAACACCAGCCACCGGGTGCCCGCCGTCTCGGTGGCCCGCACCAGCCCGTACGCGGCCAGCGTGAGCAGCAGGACCAGCAGCGCGTCCGGGTTGTTGAAGCGGAACATCAGCGCCGCCACCGGGGTCAGCGCCAGCGCGGCGCCGGCCAGCAGGCCGCCGAGCGGGGAGAAGCGGCGGCGCACCGCCGCGTAGAGGGTGCCCACGGTGGCGACCGCCATCAGCGCCTGCGGGGCGAGGACGGACCAGGAGGAGAGCCCGAAGACCCGGGCGGACAGCGCCATCGGCCAGAGCGACAGCGGGGGCTTGTCGACGGTGATGAAGTTGCCGGCGTCCGAGGAACCGTAGAAGAAGGCCTTCCAGCTCTGGCTGCCGGCCTGGACGGCGGCCGAGTAGAAGGCGTTGGCCCAACCGGAGGCGCTCAGCCCCCAGAGGTAGAGGACCGCGGTCGCGGCCAGCAGCGCCAGCAGGGCGGGCCGCACCCAGCGCGGGTCGTCCGCCCGCCCGCGCCAGGCGCGGGCGGGGAGGGTGCGCAGCCGGCCGCTCCAGGACGCCGGGCCCCTGAGGCCGGTGGGCGGCAGCGGGAACTCCGGGAAGAGCGGGCCGGCCGCGGGGGTCCGGGCGGGCCCGGCGGCGTCCGGTGCCGGCTGCGGCACCTCCGGCGGCGGGTGGCTCGCGGCCTCGGGCCACGGTTCGCCGGCCGGAGGGGAGAAGCTGGTCGTGGTCATGGACGATACGGTCGGCCGCGCGGCTGAGAGAACCGTGAGACGACGCTATGAGCCGTCTGTGATCCTGCCTTCCGGCCGCCGGATCCCGGCACCGTGCGGCCGTCCCGGTGGCGGGCTCCGGTGGCCGCCAGGAGGCCGCCGCCCTAGGCGCAATGCCGGTGACTTAATTCGTGTCTCGCTTGGTGATCGTGACGGTGGCTGGTTGGGGTGGTGGCCAGTTGCGGTGTTGGGCGCGTTTGAGGGGC